>PWGR01000305.1 GCA_003554565.1 Clostridia bacterium | reverse complement strand
CGGGCTCGGGTTCGTCCACCGCCTCCGGGCCGCATGCTGTAACCACAGCCATCACCATGAAAACAGCAAGAATCCAGATTATCCACGTCCTGCGACGCATCCAAATACCCCCCTCATACTGGTGAAATGAGCCCCATACAGGCGAGCTCGATTTCATTCGTTAGTATTCACTCATTCTAGATGCCGATGCGAATTCCTGCATTGTCCTGCCTGTACTGACGATTTGACCAGTTGTTAGCCCTATGGCTTCGATCCCCCTGGTTCTCGCGCATGACACAAAATTATTTCGTAGACAGCATGATAGGGCGAGTTCGACAACACCCCGGATTCGTAGACCAGGTCCCACACACACCTACATACAATTATCACTATTCCTGGCACTGAGGATTCGTAACCCCGGGCTGTACAGCAGGATCCCGGTACATAACATGTCGGGGAAATAGCCATGAGCCCAGATTATGCCCTGATGGTCGTCCTAACTACTGTCACGGGGGATTCATGACCCAAAACGCCAACACTGTAAATGGAGGTGCAAAATCTCATGCAGATTGCAGAACTAATACAGAAAAAGAAGCAAGGAGACCAGCTTGCGCGAGATGAAATCATGACCCTCATTGCAGAGTACACTCAGGGCTCGATACCTGACCATCAGATGGCAGCCCTGATCATGGCGATCTGGTTCCGTGGGATGAGCCGGGATGAAACACTGGCCCTCACATTGGCAATGGTTAATTCCGGAGAAACCGTATCCCTCGACCCGGTTGCCGGCATAAAGGTCGACAAACACAGTACCGGCGGAGTTGGTGACAAAACCACTCTCGTCCTCGGACCACTGGTTGCTGCCGCCGGCCTTCCGGTAGCAAAGATGTCCGGAAGGAGCCTGGGGCACACCGGAGGTACCATCGACAAGCTTGAATCCATACCCGGATTCTGTGCCCGGCTACACCGGGAGCAGTTTGTCCGGGCGGTGGAAGAAGTCGGTATTGCAGTGTCCGAGCAAACCCGCAAGCTAGTACCTGCTGACGGAAAGCTTTATGCCCTGCGCGACGCCACGGCAACAGTCGACAGCCTCCCTCTCATTGCCGCAAGCATTATGAGCAAGAAAATCGCCAGCGGCGCAGATGCACTGATGCTGGATGTTAAGACCGGTGGGGGCGCCCTTGTCCCTGAGGTTGAGCAGTCCCTTGAACTGGCGTCCATGATGGTCGACATAGGATGCGCCGCCGAACGGCCAACCTTCGCGGCCATCACAGATATGAGCCAACCCCTGGGACGATGCGTGGGCAACGCGCTCGAGGTAAAGGAAGCCATCAAGACTTTGAAAGGTAAGGGCTCAGAAGACTTGAGGGAGCTATGCCTGTTTCTCGGCAGCCACATGCTCTCACTTGGCGGACGCACATCCGACCTTGCAGAGGGGCGGCGCTACCTTGAGGGTCTGCTGACCGATGGAGGCGCACTGGCGAAATTCGCCGAGTTCATAGAACACCAGGGAGGGAACCGCCATATCGTGGAGGATACATCCCTGATGCCGACAGCGGGTATAGTGACAGAAGTGCCATCACCCCTTGGCGGGTACATCAACCAGATAGGAGCCAGAGAAATCGGCAGCATAGCAAAAGAGCTGTCTGCAGGCCGGGACACTGAGGGATCGATTGTGGACCCGGCTGCCGGAGTCATCCTGAACAAAAAGGTCGGAGACCGAGTAAGCCCCGGGGAACTGCTTGCCGAGCTGCACTCTGGCAAAAATGTCGATGGACACACCCTGCATGATCTGCGCAATCGCACAATCGAGGCCTTCAATATCGATGAAGGCAGGGCCTCTCCTTCCCGGCTCATCAGGGCTTTCGTCACGCGGGAGGGAATAAGGCACTATGGCAATGACACGCCCGAACATTGAGAGGAGCAAACGCAATGGTGCGAGGTTATCCGGAGGTTCCGGTGCCCTCGGGGAGCAGCTCCTGTTCCCTGGCAAAGGCCAGAGTTGCCAGGCCAAGAAACACCGTCAGTACAGCGATGGGGAGGAAGGTTATTGCCAATCCCTCGCTGATGAGCGCACCCACCAGGTACGGGGCTGCCGCCGCCCCGAAACAACGGAAACTACCGAAGGTGGTGGTCACAATCCCACGGTGCCCGCGGGCAGCTGCAGCCGTCGCCACCGTATCCACCGTGGGAAGGAGCACTCCAGCCCCGACACCTACACCCACTATCGTCGGCCAAAGCATAGGGCTTTCTGCAACCAGCGGAAGCAACCCCACGGCCCCGCCGGCGAGCACAAGTCCCCCCGCGAGAACAACCTGAAAACCAAGATGGTCAAGAAGGCGATGGGTCACCAGCGCCGTAGCTATCAGGGCGGCTACCGGTACGCTGATTATCAATCCCTGTACTAAGGTTCCACCGCCCAGAACTTCCTCGAAGTGCTCGCCGATCCAGAACATCACGCCGTAGAGGCACAGGATCGAGAGCAGCCCAGCACAAAGGGCGATTACATGCGATCGATTGAGCAGTTCGCGAAACGCCGCAACGGCCTCAGCCGGTGACTCCTCGGGGCCCTCAATTGGTGGCTCATCAATCGTGAGCCACAGTCCGATCGCAACTGGAAGCGATACTGCCGGGTAGAAAAAGAATGGCGCCCACCACATCAAAAGACCGAGCACGCCGCCGATTATCGGGCTCAAAACCTTGCCCAACCCGTTCGCCGTCTCAATCACCCCCATCGCCCCGCTTCTCGCTTCCTCATCCTGAAAGATGTCGCCGGCCAGAACCACCGCCAGGTAGAGGGGAGCCGCGGATCCAATGCCCTGCAGCACGCGGGAGAAAACCATGGGCACAAAAGGATGCTCCAACACCAGGACGAACACCCCCGTGAATGCTCCGCCCAGCCCGTACAGAACGATTGACGGGATCATCACGTTTTTCCGGCCCCAGAGATCGGCCAGGTAGCCGGCAATGGGGCTGAGTATGGCTGCCGGCAGTGCCACTGCCAGAACGAGAAGCGAAATGTCGCGCAAATCCAGGTCCAAAGCCCTACGCATATGCGGGAAGATAGGAAAAAGCATGGTGTTAGCTGTGACCATCACAAAGGCAGAGGCACTCAATGAAGCAATCTTGTAACCGGATCCCGCTCGCACATGCACCGCCTCCCGACACTGGAGTCGTCCCGCTCTTCAGTGTGGCCCGCCCGGCGGGGTCTTATCAAAAAGGAACAGGTTCGGAGGCAATGTGCATTCACAGGGCGGGCGGCTTGATTGCTCACAGAACCAACCCTCTGGTTGTACCCGGCAGTATTCCGTCGCTCGGGCTACCGTGACATAGACTGATTACGGGAAGACATTGATGAGGCGGAGGGAGATTGAAAAGCCATAACGGCCGATTCAACGGCCCACGTGGATAATGCGGGTTTCTCTCTGAACCCTTCCTGCTTCACCCGATAATTCCACAGTAATCACGTGAAATCCGCCGCTGAGCAGATCCTGAGGATCGGCCGAAACCGTAATCCCCCACATGTCTGATCGCAGCTGATACCGCTGTTTCAAAACGTTCAGGTCCACCTCTTGGCCGTCTACAATCACCCGGATACGGCCACCTGCGGGTCCGCTGGCCGGTCCTCCATGTACGGCGGCTCTCAGCTGTGGGGAGTTCGAGAATCTTTCCCCCATAGATGGTCCCATGTGAATCCAGGCATCGTGCAGCTTTTGGTTTTGTGCACGTTCCTGCACCTCCGACAGGACACGAAGCGCGTTCTCTCCAAGGATCAGGCGCACATCTTCGGCAGTGTAGCCACGGCCGAGCAATTCCTCCGTTACTCTCGGCAGATCTGAGGCACCAGACAAGTCAGACGGCATGACGGCTCCATCGAAGTCAGACCCAAGTCCCACATGTTCAACGCCCACCAGCTGAACGACGTGGTCAATATGATCCACTACCTTTTGCACGGAAGCCTGATCGGGGTCGGACGCAAGAAAACTCGGTACAAAAGCTATGTGCCCTACGCCACCGCCAGCCGCAATAGCCTCTATCTGCTCATCGGTGAGATTTCTCGGGTGATCATGCACCGCGGCAGCGGAGGAGTGGCTGGCAATCACCGACTCATCGGAGACCTCCAGCACATCCCAGAAGCTGTTCTCGTGCAGGTGCGACACATCGACCACGATCCCCAGCTCGTTCATCTTCTGGACGATCTCTGCACCAAACTCGGTCAGTCCCATTCCCGGCTCCGAGGAGGAAGCATCCGGGTATATGGAATTGAGACCCTCCGCCAACTGGTTGGAATCATTCCAGGTCAGACCAAGCACCGCAACACCGAGGTCAGCCAACTGACGAAGCAGTTCTTTTCCGTTAGCTTCTGTAATGTAGTCAGCACCCTCTACGGTCAGCACTGCAGCTATTCTGCCAGCGTCAGTAGTGTCCTTGATGTCACCCGGCGTTCGTGCCAGGTCCATCTTATCTGCGTTCAGATTCTGGTTGTGATGCAGCGCGTAAATCTGACCCAGGGCCTGCTCCAGCGCACGGTCGCCCCAAAATCTTTCACTGGAGAACACGGCGAAGTACGGGACATTGAGATTTCCCTCCCGCAGTGCAGACAGGTCAATATGGCCGTACCGCGTCACAGAGCCGAGATCTTGTCCCAGGTCCAGAACAGGCAGAAAATCGCCATCCCAACCATTCTCCCATGGAAAACGGTCGTACGGGGGCACCAGAAAGCTTAACACGTCGTTGTGCGCGTCCACCACAATCGACTCATGGTGCAGATCTGGTCGCTCCACTTCATCCGGCGCAGGGGCCTGGGTTGGTCCGTGCGCAGAAGGAAGGCCTAGAGCTACGACCCCCAGGAGTACAACCGTGAGGTAAATCCCACGTCCCGGCACACATGTTCTCCTCTCCACAAGTTCGCGAGGGCATGGCCTCCGAGGCAGAACCCCTGACGGGTAATCACCGTTCCCCTCGACACATCCAATGCCATTCTAACACGAGAAACGGAAGCAGTAAGGCCACCAATTTGCGGGAACGGGCACTTCCCTCTGTGCGGCCCCGGTCACCACTGAATTGGTACCCTGACCCAGTATATCACAGGATCATGCAGTATGTTGTGATATCATTACCCAGTGTAGCGTGCTGTGGATTGGAAAGAATCCATTGAACTCAGATAGACTGCGCAATAGTCATCTTCCAATGACAGAAACCTCCTACTACTATATTCTGCTGTCCTTACTGCAGCCCAGACACGGATACGCCATCAAGCAGCATGTTGACCAGCTCACACACGGGCGAGTAAGGATCGGAGCAGGAACGATGTACGGCACTCTTTCCCGTATGTAAACAGACGGTCTTATCAATCAAATAGCTGAAGTGAAGCGAAGAAAAATCTTCGTTGTCACTGAGACTGGGAAGAATCTACTTCGATTGGAGATTTCCCGTTTGAAGGAGCTGTGCCGGAACGGAATAGAAGAATGGAGTGATGTTCATGCAGAATGAAAAACCTTCTGGTGCTTGTGGGGTGGATGGAATCCCGAGAAACTTGAAAACTGGCTTGAGGATATAAAACTCAATGGGTGGAATTTAACAGAGGTAAGCTTCAGCTGTGTCAGCTTCAGGTTCAGGGAAGGACCTCCGCGAAGGACTCGATATTCTGTAGACTTCCGGTTGAACCCCCGCCCTGAGGTCTTCCAGATACTCTACGATGACGACTGGGAACTGATCTGGGCAGGCTGGACGGGATGGTACCTCTGACGCCAGCCCTATTGTGAACGGGCCGG
>PWGR01000044.1 GCA_003554565.1 Clostridia bacterium | reverse complement strand
TGGCCGGTGATGCTCTCGCGTTGATTGAGTGGGCGGACCGGCTTCCGGTCGATTTTCTGCCTAGGGGTCGGCTGGAGATCCGACTGAAGCGGGAAGCGGAGCAAATTCGAAGGATCAATCTCACTGCCAATGGAAGCTGCGTGCACCTGCTGGACAGTGGAGCCGGAGGTGAGGACCATCAGGGTGCTCGGCATTGATACATCTGCATATACGGTCAGTGCAGCAGTCCTGGATGAAGGACAGCTGCAGGGCGAATGGACGGTTCGGGCTCCGCGGCGGGCCTCCCGGCTCCTCCCCGCTTCAATCATCCGCTGGCTGGATGATCTGGATGTTGGTCTGGTGGATATCGATGGGGTGGCAGTGACTGTCGGCCCCGGTTCGTATACCGGGCTTCGCATCGGCACGGCGCTGGTTCAGGGAGTGATGCTGGGCCGGCAGATGCCGGTCGCCGGGGTTACCTCCACAGCGGCGCTGGCCGCAGACGCGCACGTTGCCCCCGGGGGATACGTCGTGTCCGTTGTAAGTGCAGGGCGCGGTGGTGGGTTTTCCGCTCTGTATCGGAGACCCGAGGACTCGTGCGTTTCCGATCAGGAGTGGGCTCCGGAGGAACTGATACCTCCATCCCGGCGCTCGGGGGCGGAAACCGCCGGTGTAGTTGACGAGATGCTCCCTTCCGGTTCGGATCTCGTGTGCATTGGTGATGATCCCGGGGCAGTTGAGTCTGCGGGTATTCACAAGTGGCTTCGGATCATCACTCCCATCCGGGCAGCGACCGTCGCCCGCCTGGGGTGGTATGAATTGCGCAGTGGCAGGTCTCTTCCGCCGGAGGAACTGCACCCGCATTATTACCGTCCATCTGCGGCCGAGAGGGGGAATCAGTGATGAGTCTGTTTTCCTCCCCGTCTGAGCATCGTCCCGGCAGTGACGAGATCAGCGAAGTGTATGTCAGGACCATGCGCGTAAAGGACCTGCCCGCGGTGATGAAGATCGAGCGGCGCTCATTTCCCACTCCCTGGTCCGAGACTCTCTTTCAGACGGAAATAGAGGAAAATTCTAATGCTGATTACGTAGTGGCCTGCCGTGCAGATGAGCTCGTGGGTTATGCAGGTATGTGGGTGCTTCCAGGCGGCGCGCACATAACCAACATAGCTGTGGATCCCGACCAGCGTGGTCGGAGAGTGGGAACGAGACTGCTCTTGACTCTGATGCAGAGAGTCCAGTTTCGCGGCCTCCGGCGGATGACGCTGGAGGTGCGGAAGTCCAACAAGCAGGCGCGGCGTTTCTACCAGAGGTACGGGTTCAAAGTACAGGGAATTCGCGCGAACTACTATACTGATACGCATGAGGATGCGGTGGTGATGAAGTGTGAGGATGTGGGAAAGATGCTCGCGACGTTCCGGTTTGAGGATTCAGATCAGGGGGCGCACTCATGAGCTGCATCATTCTGGGGATCGAAACCTCCTGCGATGACACCGGGGTTGCCGTCGTGGACGCGGGGGATCGTGTTTTGGCCAACGTGCTGAGCTCTCAGACTCAACTGCACGCAGATTACGGGGGTGTGGTGCCGGAGCTTGCATCTCGCGGCCATTCGGAGAACATAGTCCACGTATTTCGGGGCGCTCTGCAATCTGCAGGGATAGGGCTGGACGACGTGGACCTGATCGCTGTGACCCGGGGCCCGGGGTTGATAGGGTGCCTTCTGGTGGGAGTGATGGTGGCCAAGGGCCTGTCCTGGTCCACGGGGACTCCTGTGGTCGGTGTTAATCATCTCAAGGCTCACGTCTGGGCATCGGTGCTGGATCGCACGGCACGCCTTGCTGCCCCCGCCCTGTGCCTGATCGTCTCCGGGGGGCACACCGAACTGTTGCTGGTGGAGGAGCCCGATTCCGTGGAGGGAACACTGGTAGGCGGGACCAGGGACGATGCCGCTGGTGAGGCTTTCGACAAGGTTGCCAGGCTTCTGGGACTCGGGTATCCTGGGGGACCGGTGATTGATCGCCTGGCCGCAGAATACCGGGGGGACTTGATAGATTTCCCGCGCCCCATGCTGTCCGATTCCTCATTCGATTTCAGCTTCAGTGGATTGAAGACGGCCGTGGCCGTGTACCTGGAGGAGCGGGACATCCCTGAGGGCAGGTTGTCTGACGAAGAACAGAAGAGGGTGGCGGCCTCATTTCAGGAGGCAGTAGTGGAGGTGCTGGCAACCAAGGCCCAGAAGGCCATCCGGGAGACCGGGGTCCGAACGCTCATAGCCGCGGGTGGGGTGGCTGCAAACCGCCAGCTGCGCCGCCGCCTGCGGGATTTGGCGGGTGAAATGGGGGTGGAGATCATTATTCCTCCTCCCAAGTACTGTACCGACAATGCGGCAATGGTGGCCGCCGCCGGGTACCGACGCTTTCTGCATCACGGGGACGACGGAATGGAGCTGGATGCGAACCCATCTCTGTCCATTCGCCCGGTACAAAGGTGAATGTGCGATGAGGTGCCTACCTCCGGCATGCCATACATTCCGTCGCCGGGGCCGTGTGCGCCCGTGACAGCTGGTACATACTATGAGGGGAAAGGGGGGGCGGGAATGCCGCAGAGAGAAATAGACGACCTGCAGGGTCCCCTGCACTTCATTGGAGTTGGCGGCTACGGTATGAGCGGGCTGGCCTATGTGTTGGCGGCCCAGGGTGCAACCGTCACCGGTTGCGACGCCAAGGAGTCGCCTCGCCTGCAGCGACTACGTTCGGCCGGAATTTCCGTATGTGTCGGACACGATGCAGGACACCTGCGGGGAGCCGGTGCCGTCGTATACAGCACCGACGTTCCCGACGACAATCCGGAAATCGAGCGGGCACGGGAGATGAATCTGCCCGTGCTGCATCGTTCTCATGTCTTGGCCCATTTGATGCATCGTTACGATTACAGCATTGCCGTGACCGGCACCCACGGAAAAACCACCACCGTGGCCATGACCGGGGAAATGCTGGAAAGTGCTGGCCTTTCCCCCACGGTTCTTGTGGGTGGAGAGCTGGTCGGCAGTGGGTTCACGGCGCGGGTGGGCTCATCTCCTTATCTGGTGGCAGAGGCTTGCGAGAGTGACGGGAGCTTCCTGCGGTATCGTCCCCGTTACATTATCGCCACTAACCTGGAGCCCGAGCATCTGGAGTTTTATGGTGGAAGCTTCGACAACATGGTGGAAGTGTTCGCGCAGTTTCTGTCCAATGCGCAGCCGGAGGGAGCGGTGGTTGTGTCGGCGGATGATCCCCAGCTCCGTTCTCTGGCCCGCGATGTGCCCGGCGAGGTGATCACCTGTTCGGTCGATGATGCCGAAGCCGATTACCGGGCAGTTGATATAACACTGCGCGCGGGGGCTTCTGCCTTCACACTGGTGGAGCGCGAGAGTGTTGTGCATCGTTGTCGCGTTCCGGCGCCCGGCCTGCACATGGTCAAAAATGCACTGCAGGTTGCAGCGCTGGCGAGAAGGATGGGGCTTTCCGGGGAGACCATCGCGCGAGGTTTGGCTGGCTACCGCGGAGTGGGCCGGCGTTTTCAATGTGTAGGTGAGCGGGAGGGTGTGCTGATCATAGATGATTACGCACATCATCCCACGGAAATAGCGGCCACGCTGCGGGCCGCCCGCGGGCTGGCTGAACGACGCGTGATTGCCGTGTTTCAGCCGCAGCGGCATACCAGGACCCTGGCCCTGATGGATGAATTCACCCGCTGTTTTGACCGGGCGGATGAGCTGGTCCTTACGCCCATATACCGACCGGCGGGGCAGAAGAAGATACCGGGGGTTTCCTCGGACGCCCTGGCTGAGCGGATTCGCGCCCGGGGTAACCTGACAGTGAGTGTGATGAAGGAGTACGACGAGATAGTGCAGTACCTGTATGAGACTGCTGAGCCGGGAGATCTCGTGTTGACTATGGGAGCGGGAGATATCTGGCGGGTGGCCGAGGAGCTCGCCGAGTAGACTATCGTCCTTCATCTGGAGAAGTCCAACCTGCAGCCTCTGGTCCGAAACGCGGGTGAGCCACCACCTCCCTTGTACCCAGCTTTGCATCGCATATTCACAAGGCGCGGGCCAAAGCAGCGATCATTTCTCCGATAAATGCGCTGCACGGGAGATACTGCCTGCCGCTCAGGAACAAAGGCAGCGAAAATTGGAGTATTGAGGGCGATCGTCGGTTGTGTTAACGTATATAACTAATAAGTCAGGTGAAGGGGGAATGTTATGACCCTGAATGGTAGAATTGCAGGTCGGGGGCTGACATTCGATGATGTCCTGCTTCTGCCCCGTTACTCTGAGGTAGTGCCCAAAGATATTGATGTGTCTACTGAGCTGACTCACGACATAAGCCTTAATATCCCGATTCTCAGCGCCGCTATGGATACGGTCACCGAGGCCCGCACCGCTATTGCCCTCGCCCGGGAGGGCGGCCTGGGGGTAATCCACCGGAGCATGTCACCCGAGAAGCAGGCGGGTGAAGTCGACAGGGTCAAGCGATCTGAACACGGCATCATTACTGATCCCTTTTCTCTAACTGCAGATCATCGCGTGCAGGATGCCGTCGACTTGATGGATAGATATCATATCAGTGGTGTGCCGGTGGTGGACGGTGAGGTGCTGGTCGGAATCATAACCAACCGCGACGTGCGCTTTCAAAAGGATTTCCATCGCTTCATACACGAGGCTATGACATCGGAGGGTCTCATTACCGCACCCGAGGGCACGGATCTCGATCAGGCCCGGGAGATTATGGCCGAGTACAAGATCGAGAAGCTGCCCCTTGTCGATGATAATTTTCGCCTGCGCGGGCTCATTACCATAAAAGATATTGAAAAAGCCAGGAAGTATCCGAATTCCGCCCGGGATGGTGGGGGTCGCCTTCTGGCCGGCGCCGCAGTGGGCATTGGCGATGACCTCATGGACCGCTGCCGGCTCCTGGTAGGGGCCGGGGTGGATGCCGTATTTGTGGACAGTGCGCACGGCCATTCCCGGAATGTGCTTAAGGCTACAGAGCGTATCCGCCGCGAGTTTCCCGACGTCGCTATAGTATCCGGTAATGTGGCCACCGGGGAGGGAGCCCGGGCCCTGATAGATGCAGGAGCTGATGCAATCAAGGTAGGGGTCGGGCCCGGTTCGATCTGTACCACCCGAGTTATTGCGGGGGTGGGCGTGCCCCAGCTGACTGCCATCTCCGAGGCGGTCGCTGTTGCTGAAGAGGAGGACATCGCCGTTGTTGCCGACGGCGGGGTTATGTATTCGGGAGACATCGCCAAGGCCATTGCTGCCGGGGCGTCTGCGGTGATGATAGGTGGGCTGTTTGCCGGTACGGAGGAAAGCCCGGGGGAGACGGAGATTTTCCGGGGCAGGAGTTACAAAGTCTATCGCGGCATGGGTTCCGAGGGGGCGCTGGAAAGAGGAACCCGTGACAGGTACTTCCAGGAGGAAGGGGACAAAGCAGTTCCCGAGGGAGTCGAGGGAAGAGTTCCATATCGCGGGGCGATATCAGCCATAGTATACCAGCTGATCGGCGGTTTGAAGTCAGGCATGGGCTACTGCGGGGCGGCAAACATCAGGCAGCTGAAGCGGGACACCCAGTTCACGCAGATCACAGGCGCGGGGCTACGCGAGAGTCACCCGCACGATGTGACCATAACTAAACAGCCTCCCAACTACCAGGCCGGTGAGATACAGGATGGTTAGCCAGGACCTGTGGGGGCGGTTGGATTGAGCGCCCCCACAGGATTGGCAGTCTGTCTTGCATGACCGGCGCTTTCACTGCTGTTCCTCTTCGGTCTCATCTTCATCGTCGTCCTCTTTTTCATCATCGATTGCGTCC
>PWGR01000039.1 GCA_003554565.1 Clostridia bacterium | reverse complement strand
GCATTCAGAGACCCGATCTCCCCCCTCGAGGGGTGAGATCGGGTCTCTGAATGCTTCCGTAGCCGGTGCAGTCATGATGTACGAGGTGGTCAGAAGGCGCCGGTTTGAGGGACATGCTTGACCTGCTGCCATCCTGACGAGTATAATGTGCATTGTCCTAATAGGTTGACATAGCCCAGTTTTGCTGCTTGCTTCAGTTTAAAAGACTTGTTGAATTACATACAGGGTTCATTGACCGCCTTTAGCTGACACGAGCGGGCGACCTTTCCCTTTTACTGCGAAGTGCAATCCCCGTTGCGTGTCGCTGCCCTGGAGTGGAGGAGGATATTGGTGAGTAGGTACCCTCATCCCGAGTTTTATCCTTCGGAATATGAGGCAATGGTCGATGAGGATCTGGTAGAGATTGCGCGGGCAGGAAGCAAAAAAGCCCTCGAGTTTTTGATGTACAAGTATAAAAACTTCGTTCGCGCAAAGGCGCGCAGCTATTTCCTGGTAGGGGCAGATCGAGAGGACATCATCCAGGAAGGCATGATAGGTCTGTACAAGGCGGTCCGCGATTTTCGGCCTGATAAGCTATCTTCATTCAAAGTTTTCGCCGAGCTGTGCATTCAGCGGCAGATCATCACCGCTATCAAGACTGCCACGCGCCAGAAGCACATTCCCCTGAATTCCTATGTTTCCCTGAATAAACCGATCTATGATGAGGAATCGGATCGGACATTGATGGACGTGCTGGCGGGAAGCTTAATCTCTGATCCTGAGCAGCTCATAATTTCGCGTGAAGAGTTCGACCAGATCGAGCAGCGAATGGGGGAGATGTTGAGCGACCTGGAGTGGCAGGTTCTCATGGCTTACCTGGACGGGCGTTCTTACCAGGAGATTGCTCAGGAGATTGGACGCCACGTCAAGTCGGTAGACAACGCTCTACAGAGGGTAAAGCGCAAGCTGGAGCAGTTCCTTCTGGAGGCTGAGCTAAGAGACGAGTGAGCACCCTGTCCATCGGCACTCGTGTCAGGCAGCAGGTTGGCAGGCGTAATTCCCGGACCCCGTGCCGGGTTTGTTATGTTTGAGACCCGGGGCTGAACTGGAGCGCTAGTTTTACTCCTCTTCGACGGGCGGTCCCGCGCCGGGGGCCTACAGAGGTTGCGCTCCTGCTGGTGTGGACTGTACGTGTGAGTGTAGGGCGCTTTGATCCGGGTTTTCGCGCTGGCTCCGGGATTGCCTCTCAATGAGAATGGATGGCACCTGCTCGGGGTTATGGGTGGGAAGGAACCTCTTTGAATGTCTCCTCTCTCAGAGCAACTACTCGCGCGCGGGCACCTGAGCACCGCGGTGTACCAACCCTGCCTTCCTGCCTGTCAGGCTGATTTGCATGCCCAGCTGCTGCAAAATAGTGCGGCGTATCGTCGACGCCGGAGACCGCTGATGCCGGTCGATCCGGATAAGGCCGTACCCGGTGAAAACGGCCCCGACGACCGATCTGCAGAGGGCGGCAGCAGGGAGCCGGCGACGGCTGAATGTGAGCACGACAGGACCAGGATGTGCGGCTTGCGCCACCAGGTATCATCCGACACGGCCTGGCTCTCAGTTCGGGCCGGAAAGCATCCGGGTCAGCGAAGTAAGCCGATCCTGGCCCGCACATCCTGCATGGTCTCTTCCGCCAGAGCTGCTGCTTCCTCGCGGCTTCGTTCCATGATCCTCTCCAGCAGCTGAGGATTTTCCAGCAGTTCGCGGCGTTTTTTGCGAATGGGCGCCAGACTCTCGATAATTGCCTCGGCCGTCGCTTCCTTCAGCTGCACGTAGCGGATGCTGCGGTCCTCGTACTGTTGCTCGAATTCACTCGATATATCGTCGCCTCCGAAGCACTCCAGTAGCAGGAACAGGTTCGCCACTCCCGGGCTCATCTGTCCATCAGCGGGTGGACCGGCATCGGTAACGGCGCTCATGATCTTCCCACGTATGTCTTCCGGTTCTTCTCCGATCCCGATGTAACTCTGAGGGCCCAGGGATTTGCTCATCTTCTTTTCCGGCTCAGTCAGGCTCATGATGCGGGCCGTCTCGCGGCGAATGCGGGCCTGTGGCTCGGGGAAGGTCTCTCCAAAAAGATGATTGAATCGGCGCACAATCTCCCGTGTGAGCTCCACGTGCGGTTTCTGATCGTCACCCACGGGCACTCTGGTGGCCCGGTAGACCAGTATGTCGGCAGACATGAGGACTGGATAGCCCAGGAGGCCGAGGTGCAGGTAGTCTGGATGCATGTCTGCTTTTTCCTTATATGTCGGCACCCGCTCCAGCCAGCTCAGGGGCGTAATGGTGCCGAGAATCCAGGCCAGCTCGGTGTGCTGAGGGATCTGCGACTGCACTACGAGCATACATTTTTCCGGGTCAATGCCGGAGGCCAGCAAATCAATCAGCATGTTTCGCGCATCTGCGTTAAGCTCTTCGGGGTCGTACGGTGTGGTCATAGCGTGATAATCTACGATAGCGTATATACAGTCGTGTGTATCCTGCATGCGCACCCAGTTCTGCACTGCGCCGAGGTAATTGCCCAGGTGCATCCGACCGGTAGGCCGCATCCCGCTGAATACTCGCTCTTTCTCCACGGTAATCACCTTTCACTCAGTAGCTTGATCCCGCTCTTTAGCAAGCCGGTAACGTCTTCACCTCTTTGGTATTTATACCACATAGCGCCCGCGATACAGAAGGGAGAGGTGGTGACGCGTCAGCCCAGCTGTCCCCCGTGCTGCTGCACAATGGAGCGGACATCAGGCAGCTTTCGGCGGAGGGTGTACACCACGAGTATGGAAGGTTCCGGCCCGGCGGTCTCATACACCTGAGCCATTGCTGACAGGCTGCAGATGAAGGCGCCGAGTGCGGCACCGACCAGGGCCGCAGCCAGATATACGGGAAGCGTACCCCCGGCGAAGGCCGGGGACAGCAGTGAGAATGTCACAAGCCCGGCCCGGTGCAGGTGAACCAGCAGGACTGCAAGAAGGGCGCCCACACCAGTACCGAAGGCAGTTCGCGCTGCCTCGCGACCACTGAGGAAGAGCTCGCTTCCGACTGCCTGTGTCGGGTCGGGAACCCGGGGAAGCACCTGCCCAGCACCTGCTTCATAATCTTCGACTCCTTCAAGGGCCTGAAACGCTGCATTTTCCGTGTCAAATACGGCCACAACTTTGCTCACTGGGTTTCCTCCCGTTTGCCGGCGAGCAGCTCGTCGATCATCTGCTGCACATTGCCATCGATGTCAGATTCAGAGCCCACTATCCATCCCTGGTTAAGGCGTTCACCTGCTATCGGGGTTGGAGCGGGGCGTAGGGTGTCGAGGTAGTGGGCTACGGGCTCGGGTACGCTGTCCGGCAGCAGCTGCAGTAGAGGGCCGTGAGCCCCCCGGCGGGTGAGGTTAGCGGCCAGGACAGCATCCAGGGGATGACCGAGAAGGGAGAAAGTGAAGCCGCGCCCGGGTGTAGTGATGCCCCAACCGCACGGATTGCCCGCAGCATCCGCACTGTGGTGTTGGGCGGAGGCGACGGCGAGTTCAACGGGATCGGCTCCTGACGGCCCGTCGACCGTTCCATATGCGGAGAGTTCCTCCCGGATTTCATCGCGCAATACGCCGGCAGGAAAGAAGATTCTGACGTGAGCTCCTGGTTTGCGCCCCGACAGTGCCTCCATGGTGGGGACGGGCAATGAATCTGCCTCGGCGAACAGAATGGGGGTTCCAGAATGTGCCGCCCAGTCAGCGGCCACGACGGCTGATGCAGGATCGTCAGTAGGGACCAGAGATACCTGGGGGAGCTGCTCACCCCGGAGGGAGGTGAGATAGGCATCAATGGTTGCTGCCAGCTCCTCAGGCGAATCGCTGTGAAGGTGACGATGTCGCATTTGCATCGCTTTGAGCCGGTTGAAAATCTCGACGCCGGCGTCACCGACCACGATGACCTGTGTCCCTCCATCCCACGCAATGCCCCGGGGATCAAGGCGCTTTATCTCGCGTGCGAGAGTATCGGGCATGGCATCGGGTGGCGTAATCAGGAGAACACCATCCAGTGGATCGCAGATGAGCGATGTTGCCGCCAGGGCGCTCCGCCAGTCATTTGCCGGGGCGAGGATCACGGCTGCCGGCCGGCCGGAAGGTCGCGCGATGGAGCTGACACGCAGAACGCGCTCCCATAACTCATTTCCTCCTGCGCGACCGGTCAGTGCGGTGTGCAGATCACCGTCTGTCGGTTCAGGCCCCGCCCCAATAGATGAGGGGATCATGGTCAGGGCGGCAAGGGCCAGGACAATCAGGGCACCTGTGGTGTAAGTGATGGCGCGCAGTCGCCGCAATTTGATGTGGTAGTCGGTCTCAACCAAGTTCGTCACTCCAGTGTTCCGAATTCCATTGCCCCGGTCATTATCCAGTACTGCAGGGGATAGGTCAGGATGGCCGCCAGCAGTGCTGCAGCCGACGCCGTACCGTACCACAAGACAGCGGTAGGCGGTGCAGGGACCGGCAGCAGGTCCCACCTGAGCCACCGCAGCACGAGGGCAAATACTGCTGCCACGCCGGTGATAGATATCACGGTTGCGGGAAGAATTCTCTGTACGCGCGTCCACAACCCATCAGCCGGCTGCGCCAAGAGAGAGGGTTCGATCAGCAGTAAGCTCATGAGTAGAGCGAGGAGATAGCCGACTGCAAGTGCGCGGATCTCCGGTCTCCCGATAAGCGCAAACGGCGGTGGAAGAATCCAGAGCTGGCGTCCCAGAGCGGTCCAGAGCAGTGCGGTGAGTACCGCAAAGGCGGTCAGTAGGCTTGCAGTTTTACAGCTGACCGTCAGCGCCTGGGTGGCGTGGCAGGTGCGCTGCCTTGTGGTGACGGGTGGTCGCTCGCCCTTCTGTGCGATGAAGTATCCCGCCACACCGAAGAGTCCCAGGACGAGAGACGAAAGGACCCAGAGCAGACGGACAGGCTGGGCCATGTCCGGTCTCCGTACTGAGCTGTGGATCCACACCCAGACAGCCCCGATTAACGCTGTTATCAACCATGCTCCCGCCAGGACATCGAAAGCGGCAACCTGCCTGACCTGGGCTGATGCTGCCGCGTTGATCCGGTCCAGATCACTCTGAACTTCCCCACTTACCGCCTCTGCGTCACCGGCAATCCACGCAAACTGGCGCGGGCCGTGTGACGGGTTGGCCGAGCCGGCTGGCCCCAGTGCCCACAGGAATGATTCCATTTCTGGGGGAAGTGTTTCCGCGGAGGTGAGCAGGATTGGGCCACAGGGACCGTCCGCCGACAGCTGTGCCGTCGCCAGCAGCTCCCCCGGACGCGCATTGCTGCCCACGAAGTATGTACAGTCGCCGTCCTGCGGGGTGTCGCCATCCCAGCCCATCTGAGTTCCATCATCATGAAACCTCGCCAGTGCCAATGCCTGATCCTCCGGGGTGGGGCCGGCCACCCGCACGGCCTGGCCAAAGCGGCCGAGTTCTTCCAGTGCGGTGTTGCTCGCAGCGGTGCGCGGACCCAGCAAGTAAAGGTTCTGCGTCTTATGCGGGCTGAGGACTTCCTGTCGATCCCGCAGGTGATCTGCCACCTCGGGACAGACCGCATTCCTTCCTATTGGAAATACCGCATCGCCAGTGCGGGCAATCCAGGTTCCTGCTGTGAGGGCGAAATCCATATCATTCATGGGTACCATGAGGACCCGTTCCGCGGTCCCCTTTTTCTTGCGCAGATGTGCATCGACGGCCACGGCCAGTTCACCGCCTGTGCCGGTGAAACCTTGGGTGTCAATGTATGACTCCAGCTGCTCTGCCGCGCCCTCGGGAATGTCGCCAATGGGGGTTAGCCGGGGATCT
>PWGR01000031.1 GCA_003554565.1 Clostridia bacterium | reverse complement strand
GCACGACCCGGTCAGGAGGACTCTCGCAGCTGCTGCATGAGCTGGGAAGGGCCAATCCATTGATGACCTGAAAATCCAGAAGAACGGGATCGTGGATCTCTCCCCACATCTCTTTGACAGACACGATGGTGCTGACGACATTGACGGGAGGCAGTGCACTGCGCATACTGAAAGTGCAGCTGAGAAAATCTTTCGAGGGATCGGTCCACAATGCAGATCATAACCAGCAGGCAGAACTCCACTGTAAAGGATATCCGCAAGCTCCTTCGTCGAAAGGCGAGGAAGAAGACGGGTCTGTGCCTGGTTGAGGGCATTCAGGCAGTCCTGTGTGCATTGGAAAACCGCGTGCCACTGCAGTGGATAGTGGTCGCTCCCGATCTTTTGACCAGTAAGGTGGCGAAGGAAGCTGTGGCAGCTGCAGAGGAGCGAGGTGAGCAGGTGCTGCGGGTCAGTCCCGACGTGTTTGCTTCCTTTTCCAGCCGGGATGCACCGAACGGTCTTGCCGCGGTGGCCCGGGCGCAGTATGTGTCTCTCAATGAACTGCCGATCGGACCTGCGACTGTCCTCACGGTTCTCTTTGATGTCTCCGACCCGGGAAACCTCGGCACCATCGCCCGCAGCGTTGATGCGATGGGCAGCGACGGTCTGATTCTGGTAGGAAAGACGACCGACCCCTACGACCCCAAGGCGATACGGGCAAGTGTGGGGACGGTGTTCCGGGTCCCCATTGTGCGGCTGCCGGCGGAGGATACCCTGCTTTCGTTCGCCCGCCGGCGGGATATCCAGCTGATCGCGACCTCCGCTCACGCGCCGTCCGAGCTGGACGGGGTGAGGCTGCGCACACCGTGTGCGGTGCTTATGGGCAGTGAGCGGGAGGGTCTGTCTTCGCAACTTTTGCGGACAGCCGATGTTCAGGTGCGCATCCCTATGGGTGGCGGCGCCTCCTCCCTCAACCTGGCAGTAGCATCCGGCATCATCCTCTACGAACTGCGCAGGCGAATCACCAGCTGACTGCGCATTCCTCCTTCAATTAACCGATCTGGGCGCGGTTGCATAACCTGTAGGGCCAGCATCTTATGTCAAGAGAGGATGAAAATCAGTGCACCGTGACCCGTATCACGATGAACTACGGCCGCAGATTCCCAACAAACCCCTCCTGGGCCCGCACCGCTTTGACCGCCTGCTGGACAATATTCACCAGTCCATAGTTGACGAGGCCACGGCGGCGGAGTTCTATTCCCGTCTCCTGAAGGAGGCGCCGGATCCGCTGCACGAGCGATTCATCAGACATGCCTACGAGGACGAACTCGAGCACCTGCAGGTGTTTGAAAGACTTTACACCCATTTCACCGGAAGAGCCCCGCGGTACACTATCGATCCGGTGGAATACGAGACATACCGCGAGGGATTGCTGCTTGCCCTCGAGGATGAGCTCGATGCAGCAGAGTTTTACCGTGATGTGCAGCTGTCCACCACAGACCAGCTGGTGCGGGACAGCTTCTATCACGCCATGGTTGACGAGCTGGAGCATGCGACGATGTTCAGTGTCCTTTATGGCGAGACGCACCACCCACATCACTGAAGCACAGTGTTAGAAGCTCCGCACTCGCTTGCTCAGTAACGGCAGGATCCGGCGCCGCGTCCGGTGAACCTCGCATAAGGATTATTCCTGAGTGTGAAGTGTGACGGATTTGACGGTGATCAAGGGAGACTCAACGGTCTTGCGGGATCTCCGGCGGGAGGATCTGCGGCGTTACCGGTGGTGGTGGGAAGAAGAGATCGAGTGGCAGGAGTGGGATGCTCCCTGGGAGACGGAGACCCGGGGCGATGCCGCTGAATCTCTGCGTAAGCTGCAGCGTGTGCTGGATGAGGGGGATCTGCCGGCGCCGAGGAGGCGGTTGGAGATCGAGACGGCGTCGGGCAGGCATGTCGGGTGGGTAGGTAGATACTGGGTGGACAGCGCAGCTGCCGGCTGGTGGGAGGTCGGTATCAACTTGCCCGAAAGAAGTGCCCGCGGGTGCGGACTGGGTACGGAGGCGCTGGCCTTGTGGGTGGACTACCTCTTCAGTGAATTGGATATTGTGCGGCTCGGCATGGGTACCTGGTCGGGCAACCACGCCATGCGGCGGGTTGCCGATAAGCTCGGCTTTACGGCGGAGGCCAGATTCCGCAGGGCTCGTCCCGTGCGGGGATGTCTCTACGATGCACTGCGCTGGGGGATGCTGCGTGATCAGTGGCGGACTCTCCGGGCCGGATGGCCCGGCGTCTCAGTGACTCCCGGCGCCGGCTGTGATCCTACGGGGGGGAGAATCTGGTGGAGATTTCCCGCTTGAAGAACTCCTTCAGCCTTTGTGCCGCGGCCTCCACCGTCTCAGCTGTCACCGCTGCCAGGGGCTCAAACGGCTGCACGGTGATGTCGGCGGCACGAGCCCTGAGTGAATGGGACCAGGTGCCGATGATGCGCCCGCCCGACAGTACGCTGGGCCGGATCCACCCGCCCGCACCGTAGACCCTGCCCTGGTGCTCCTCATCGATCAAATCGCCCTTGTATTTGTGTGTCAGGTGAACGACATCAAAGGAAGGCAGAAACCGCGCCTCTTTGTGCACCGGATCGCGCCCGGCGATGACCGGCACGTCATCCGCCAGGGCCAGTGCTCGACGGTCTCCAACCTGTATCTGTGCTACCTCATCTTCCAGCCCCCGCAGTGCTGCCCGACACTTCAGTACCGGCAGGCCGGTCCAGTGGGCGAAATCGCGCACCTGCGCAGGCCCATGCGCACGCAGGTACTTCCGCGAGAGCCTGGAGAGCGCTTCCTCCGGTGGCATGTCTTCTGGAGGCGGGAGACAAATATCCGGGCGGGTGAAGGTTGTCTGACGCCCCCTGCGCTGTCCGTGGCAGGCGATGCCGAGCATGCAGGCGATTTTCATGATCCCGCCCCAGCTGTTATCCACTACCGGGCGCATTTTCTCGCCGCACCGCTGCACCAGCCCGTCAGCCAGATCCGCCCGGGTTACCGGTCCTCTCTGCAGAATATCCCGGATGTGTCTCAGTATGTCCCGTATATCTCTCTCTGCGATTCCGCGCCGCTTGAGCCACCGTCTTTCCCGTGCGAGAACTCCGGTGCCCAACGAGCGCAGTATAACTGCGGCATCTTGCGCGCAGATCAGGTGCAGGGTACCGCGCAGCGTCCAGGTCCGGATCAGGGTCTTCCTCTCCCACAGTGCACTTTCAACTTCGTCGGGCCCGGTGTTTTCCACCCGGTTCCACAGCGCTAACTGGGCGGCAGAGTGAACCTGTGCCTGTACACCGCCGATCCGGCCCGTCGCTTTTTCGATTTCTCCTGACGGTGCTCTCTGCAGGAGGTGGCCGCGCCCGATGCGGTGGGCGACTGCCTGTTCCTCTGATATCTGCATGCTGCATCACCTTTCATTTTGCAGATATCTGGTCAGCGGCTGATCGACGCCTCGGGAGAAGCTGTTCGTGCTGCAAGCTGGCCTACGTGGAAGCTGATCACAGCTTTATGTGCAGCAATCCCAGATCGCAGGGCACTTCTCGAGAGCCCCGGTCTCAGCTGCGCTCCCAGGGTGGTTCCTCACCTACCGGACAGACCTGCTGGCAGTGCTGGCACATGATATAGGCACCGGGGGCGAGCCGCGGCGAGTATTGCTCGAGCAGCCGCGCGTACTGTGTATCGTCCGGCCCGTGGAGCCGCTGGTGTACGAGGCATTTCTCTGCGTCTATCCTGTATGGCTGCAGGGCGCCCGTAGGGCAGGCCTGCAGACACCGCTTGCAATCGCCACACAGGTCGGTCTCATCTGGCTGGTCGTACTCCAGGGTCGCGTCTGTGACGATGCCGTCGATACGGAGATACGGGCCCGCTTCCGGATGCAGCAGCAGGGTGTTCTTCCCGAAGCTGCCCATTCCGGCCAGCCGGGCCATGTTTTTCTGTGACAGGTGTGATGGTAGCACTTTTGCCTCGTAGCCCAGTGACTGCAGGTAGCCGCCTATTTCCCAGGTGTCGACCTCCAGGGGTTTGTAGCCCACGTAGTTCCAGCCGCCGCGTCTTCGGACTGCCAGGTCGATGGTTGGACCGAAAGCCACCTCGGCCACCACCACGACTGATCGGGCGTCGGGCACATAGTCACTGGGTCGTTTCATGGTTCCCCATTTGTTCCAGTTCACTTCCATACCAGCGAACTCATCCAGTGATTCGGCCGGTATGGCGCCGATGAGGTCTACATTGAGATCGCCGGCTTTTCTGAGAATTTTTTCCGTCAGGGTCACTGATTCAGACACTGGCTGTTGCCTCCCTCTCCGCGCTGGGGTTCTCAATAACTTCGGCGAAACTCCAGGTCTTTCCTCCCGGGATACAGGAGTCTGAAACCCTGCGCTCATTTTTCCTGCAATGACCCTCTGTCCAATTGTCGTTGGCTGTGCTGGCCCCTGCCTTCATTCCGGCCCGCCGCGAGCCTGCAGGGATGTGGGCGAGCCGGACTGGCTGTTTGATCACTGGGTCTTTTTCATGGTGCGGCCAAACCTGACCCTGATCTCTCTGAGAGGACCGACCGTCCCGGCGGGGTCATCGAAGCCGGGAACCACGAAATCGGTCTTTTCACCTGCGGTCACAAGTCCAATTTTGAACTGCATCCGGGCCTCGACTACCTGAAGACCGGTGAGACTCTGGCCGATGCCGTTGATAAATTCATCTAACGGCATGCCCGGTGTCTCGGGAGACAGTGCGGGTTGTTTTCCCTCCGGGTGCAGCTGTCGTTGGCGATGTCCAGCTGTCGCCGGAGCCTGTCGCGCTCTGCTTTTACGTGGGTCAGCCTTTCTTTCAGTCTCTGGACCTCACAGCTCTCCTCTTCCACAGACTTTACTTTATTTTTCAATTCTTCTATTTCAGACCTGAAGAATGCCAGATCTCCTTCCCACGAGTCTATCTTCCGGGCCAGCCAGCGGTTATGCGCGACTGGCCCGTCTGTTGAGTCCCGATTCAACGGGTAGTCCGTCTCAGCCGGTTCTTGCCTTTTTTGCTTTGCAGCCTCATCCAGGGAGGGCTGTGTTCCCCTCGACTCGAGAGAAATTACCTTCCGTAGTTGGAGGAGCATATCCAGTATCTCCCTCGACTCGGTGGCGCCGATTTCTTCCGTCAGTGATAGTTCTTCCAGCCGCTTTACCAGTGCTGCTCCCAGCTCCTCAGCCTTCTTCAGCCTTGCAAGCAGGGTGTGATGCTGCGTTCCGGCCGCAGCCGGGGGATCTGTCATTTCCGATCGGTCGTTCTGCGGTGATGATGCCGGTTCTCTTTCGCCCGGTTTTTCAGACATTATCATCCCCCCTGTCAGACCCCACGGTGCGTGGGCAGGTAAGGAGCGCCCCGCAACCGGTCCGCAGCGACAACGTAACGCACCGGTTGATGTTCATAGTTTCTCCCTTCTGTGCTCGGATTGACTTCAGCTTATTAGAGGGGAGTACCCTCGCCGGTCGACGGGCGCCGTCTATCTTTCCACGTTGGAGGATCTACTGTTCTGAGACCGATGGTGGGTGATGGCTGCAGGGCCGATATGTGAGATATGTGCATCCACAGTGAGCAAAAGCTGTTCCGCCGGCATGACCTCTGCCCGTCTGCTGCCGGGACATAGCAGGATCACATGACACTCGCCCGACCCGGATCTATCCACCGGAACTGATGTTCCGTTTCTGCCACAGGTTCACGCTTTAAAGGGGAAGCCTTACAGTTACATAATTCTGTACGTCGGCATTATCTCCTGCATATACCTGATAGATATTTGGACAAACATACAGCGGTTGATGAGTGGTCGTTCATTCCCCGGCTGTTCCGATGGCCCCGATGTTGGCAATGAGTCGGCCCGGCTGGAGATCGACCCTCTTCGGTGCGAGATGAGCTGCGGTGATGACCCATCATTACATTGTG
>PWGR01000200.1 GCA_003554565.1 Clostridia bacterium | reverse complement strand
CGCACGCCTCCTTTACAGACGACCAGTCGAGGGTCGGGTGTCGCCGCCCGGCGCGCATACTGACTGCCTGCAGCACCCGTCGACCGAAATCCTCAGGTAGGCTCAGCCCATCCCCGGCATACTGCACTGCCTCACATATGCGGCTCTGCCAGAAATGTGCCGCTTCACTGTGAACCCGGCTGCATACCTTCTCCGGTGCACCGGTCTCCTTCTGCAATGCTCGTACGGACAGCCACGGAGCCTCTTCAACCGCCCTTTTCACCTTCCACTCATGATGACGTATTCGTTCCCGCAGGCAAATCGGGCAGCAGTCAGCCTTGATGTCGGGAGGATATCGCTCGCCGCATACGCCGCATTTTGGCCACCCCTGCTTCCTTCGCCAGTCCTTAATCTCCTGGTCCGCCTGCCGCAGGCGTTCCACCCGGTCAACCAGGTCCAACTCCTGTCCCTCGGAACAGGAAAGTGAGATCCCGGGCTGAACCTCGGCTTGACCGTCACCTGTCTCATTGGCATCCGCATCGATATCACTGCTATCTTCGACAGAGCCCGGGGAAAATCCCACCTGTACGCGAATCTCGTTTACTATCCCGGGACCCACCGCCCGTCGTATATTCTGCAGTATCTGTCGCTGCATCATGCTGGCTTCCTGTGCCCAGGTGGAGCTGGAGGCACGCAAAAGCAATCTGCGGTTGTTGACCCTCACCGGCCTCAGCTTGCGGCTGAGGTTTTCCCCCACTATCTCGTTCCATCGAGCAAAAATGTCGTGGCGGCGCAGCTGCTGGCGTAGGCGCTTTCTGCGGGTGAGGAATTCTTGCAGTATGCTACCTATTTTTCTCGGTCGTTTCTCATTTGACAGGACCGGTCACCTCCCCGTCACGTATCTCCCAGATGGCTCCGGTATCTCCCAGATCCACCTCGGAGAGATCGGTACAGGTGATGAAGGTCTGACCTTCAGCACCTACACTCGTTGACAGCCGGCGTGCCCGGGCGGCATCCAGTTCGGACATGACATCATCGAGCAGTAGGAGCGGTTTTCTTCCCGTCTCTTGCTGCATCCACTTCACCTCACCGATTCGCAGGGCCAAAATAGCGGATCTCTGCTGTCCCTGTGAGGCAAACCGGCGCGCATCCCGACCATTCACGCAGACCTGCAGATCATCCCGCTGCGGCCCGACGAGCGTGTAGCCCCGCTCAATTTCTCGTGGTCGAGCTTCCTCCAGTGCCCCCGACAGCTTCTCGCGAACCCACTCCCTCAGGTCCGGCAAGGACAATTCAAGGCTCCCGTCCAGAGCGGAGAAGCTGCATTTATAGCGGACGGTCAATGTCTCCTGTGAGTCCACCACTCTCTCATACATTCTCTGCGCACATTCACCCCAGCGGCGCAGCATAACCAACCGAACCGCAACAATCCGCGCACCGATGTCCGCCAGCTGCTCTTCCCATGGTGCCGACATGAGCTCTGCTGTGACTCCGGAAGAGCGAGAGCGAGAGATCTTCTTAAGGATGTCGTTTCGCTGTGCCAACACGCGACTGTAACGGGCGAGTGCCCTACGGTAGCCTCGGCTAATCTGCCCTATTTCCGTATCCATGAGCGCCCTCCTGCCTTCAGGGCCGCCCTTGATCAGATATAAGTCATCGGGGGAAAAGATAACCGCGTTGACGGTACCTATTACATTGCTGAGTCGCTTCTGGGCAACTCCATTGAGCCGGAAACTCTTTCCTCGCGAATCGTCGTACGCACATTCTATGGTATGCCGCACCGTCCCCGCACAGGCAATCGCACTGATAAAGAAACCCTGTTCGCCCCACCGCACGAGCTCCGCATCGCGGTGAGTCCGATGCGATCGTCCAGCGGCAAGATAATGGATGGATTCCAGAAGGTTGGTCTTGCCTGCCGCATTGCGACCCACCAGCACATTCACATGGCGGTCCGGCTGGAGATCGAGACTCTCGTAGCTTCGATAGTTTTTGAGCGTCAACTTTTGCAGTTGCATCACTCTTCATGCGCTCCGCATCGGGTAACTCGCCTGGTTTCAGGACTCGTCCAAGACCCGGTAACTACCGCCACCACGCACCCGCACCACGTCCCGGTCGGCCAGTTTGCGCCCACGACTTTGCTCCTGCACCCCATTAAGGTACACGTCTCCCGACTGAATCATAATTTTCGCAACGCCCCCGGTGGGGGCAACTCCAATGATCTTCAGCAATGCATCGAGGCGAAGTGACCTGGACAGATCAACATACACGTCTACAGGTTCCTCTTCAGTGGGCGGAATTTGCTCCACCTCTCCTTCATGACTTCTGCTTCATCGGCAGGGCTATGTACGAATAGTCCTCATCGTTGAGACCGACCATCAGCGCCGCGCCTTCGGAGTCGCTGAACGATATGGATATCTCATCGGAGTCAATATTCTTTATGCCTTCGAGAAGATACCGGGATTGAAAGAGTATATCCAGCGGTTCACCTGTGACCTCGCCTTCTATCTCGTCGTATGCCTCTCCGAGTTCAGATGAGCTCGCCTTGAAGACCACTCGATCGTCCATTACGTGGAGTCTGACCGCACGTACTCCCTTGTTGTCATTTGAAAGCAAAGCTGCCCGCTCGCAGGCACTGACAAACTCTGCCTTGCTCACAATGAGCTCGGTGGTGTAACCACCCGGAGAACTGACCATCGAGATCACATCGGGATACTTGCCTTCCAGCACTATTGTTGAAAACCTCGTTCCGGAGTCCAGGTCGAAAAATACATGATTTTCTGACAGTGAAATGCTCACATCTTCTCCGGCCTCGGCCGTTGTCAAAATCCGCAACAGATCAGAAATCCCCTCTTTCGGCAGCACCACATCCAGCTCCTCATTGCAGGGGACTCCGCGTTCCCACACCGCGATGCGGAATCCATCTGTTCCAGTGGCTTTAAGATTTTCTTCTTCGAACTTCAGACGCACCCCACAGATGATTGGCATTGCATCAACTGATGCTGCTGCAAAAGCGGTGCGGCGCAGGGCATCGTTGATAACTCGTGCTGGAATGGAAAAGCTTGTGGCCTCATCTGCAGTAGGCAGCGACGGAAACTGGTCCGGTGGATAGCCGTTGAGCACATACTCAGAAACACGCCACGTCACGATGGCCTGGTGACGATCTTCCGGTGCAGCAATTTCGATGGAACCAGACGGAATCCTATTGGCCATCTCCACCAGCTCCCGGCCGGGCAGGACGATCGAGCCCGGCACCTCCACCCGTGCGGATATAATGCATTCAATGCTCGTTTCCAGATCTGTAGCCGACAGATGAAGAATACCCTCCTGGGCAGTGAGCAGTATTCCCGAGAGTATGGGGTGACTGCTCCCCGAGGAGATGGCCCTGTGCACGATCTGAAGGGCGGACGCGAGAGGCTTCTGATCGATTGATATCTTCATGGAACACCTTCCCTTCTGATGCGTCACTGACCGGGTCTATATCTGTTGGTACTAGTTAGTATTATAAAACAGCAGTTGTAGTAGTAGTACTGTGAACACTGTGGAAAACCCTCTTCCGTTACTGTCATCGGGGAGCGCTAGGGTGTGCAGAAGTATGTTGGTTAGTTTAACCCTCTATCCACATTACCCACAGATGCTCATTATTGAGCAAACTGTCCACTGACCATCAACAGTATTCCAGCAGTTATACCCATGCTTGTCGACAAGTTTTGCACACGGGGGTTATCAGTATGATTTGATGGCCCGTTCCAGGTCAGCCACCGTGGATTTGAAACGCGGATCCTTCTTCACTTCCTTTTTGATCTTGCGGCACGCGTGTATAACAGTGCTATGATCGCGCCCGCCAAATTCAGCGCCTATTTGTGGTAAGGATGAGTCCGTCAATTCGCGACAGAGATACATTGCCACCTGTCGGGGGAATGCAACCTGCCTTGTCCTCCGCTTACCGTTCAGCTCAGAGAGTGTTACATCGAAGTAGTCGCTCACTGTTTCCTGAATACGTTTGATGG
Source organism: Clostridia bacterium (assembly GCA_003554565.1). Taxonomy (GTDB): domain Bacteria; phylum Bacillota; class Sulfobacillia; order SLMV01; family SLMV01; genus PWGR01. The sequence goes on along the minus strand of PWGR01000200.1, from coordinate 19,009 downwards.
TAATCGATTGCTCAGACTTTTGAGGAAGAATATCCCGCAGAGCGTTCTCGGCCAGCTCCATATTGATGGTCTGCTGGTGCAGCGATGAATAGGCGACGAGCCGGATCAGTGCTCCCTCGAGTTCCCGTATGTTCGAGGTGATACTCTCGGCAATGTACTTCAGAACTGCATCAGGGACATTGAGTTGTTCTGTCGCAGCGTTCTTTCGGAGGATTGCAATGCGGGTTTCCAGGTCGGGCGACTGAATGTCCGAGATCAGTCCCCACTCGAATCTGGAGCGGAGACGTTCTTCCAGGGTGGGGATTTCCTTTGGCGGCCGATCACTGGAGATGACAATCTGACGGTTGGCTTCATACAGCGTGTTGAATGTATGAAAGAATTCCTCCTGAGTGCGCTCCTTTCCGGCGAGGAACTGTATGTCATCGATCAGCAGCACCTCTACGTTCCGGTACCGGGCGCGAAAGCTGGGAGTCTCAGTGTCGCGAATGGAGTTGATTAAATCATTGGCAAAACGCTCGGATGATACGTAAACCACCCGGTGCGAGGCTTCGGAGTTGAGTACGCGGTGAGCGATAGCCTGCATAAGGTGAGTCTTTCCCAGACCTACTCCGCCGTAGATGAACAGTGGATTGTAGGCTCTGGCGGGTGCTTCTGCTACTGCAAGAGATGCTGCGTGCGACAGGCGGTTGCTGTTTCCCACCACGAAGTTGGAAAAGGTGTACTTCGGGTTGAGGGCTGACCCGGCCATACTCCGGCTATCAGAAGCTGTTTTGTCCCTATCCCTAGATTTTTCCTTCTTCTCTGCCTTGTGCAGGTGCACCGGGCGCTCTCGCATTTGCCTCAGAGCAAGAGATTCGTCATCGTCCTCCAGTTCTTCTGCATCAACGGAGACGATCAAGTCGAGCGACATATCGCTTCCCACCACATCTGTGAGAGCCTGTTCAATTGCCTGGGCGTAATTCTCCTGCACCCAGTGTTTAGCAAATTCGTGAGGGACACCGACCACCAGCGAGTTATGTTCTTCATTGATTTCGACGGGACGAGAGGTGCGCAACCAGGTTTCGAAGCTGGGCCGCAGCACATCCTGCCGGACTCGATTCAGGGTCTCATTCCATACTTCATTGAGCTTGAGAGACATCTAGCTATTCCTCCAAGGCGCAGATGTTGCTCGAGACAAATACTTTGCGAGCCGTTCAGCGATTGAACACAATTCCTTCCTGCGATAGATAATGCCTATGTTCATTGAATACGAAATTATAAGGCCTTCATTTCCTGCAACGGTACGTTCCATATTATTGGCTCACAGTACCCGGGCACAACTGCAGCTTCTCAGCAAACGGCGGCCAATGTCGCAAGATGTAGGTCTCTGCGCCGATGGGGCCGCCCTCACGTTATCACAACGCAATTCATTGCCCCTAAACGAGGGAACCCATAGTTGTCAACAGGCAGTTGTGGATAAGGTCAGCAGGGATTGTGGATAAGTCGTCACGACTTATCCACAACACCAGCCGCACCATCCAGGTCTCCGCAGCACCGGGGCTGAAGTCAGCAGCCCTGGTGTGGGCGGATGATTCCTCCGGAGAGGTCCGGTATCGTACATATTCTGTGCCGAACTCGACTTTCCTGTCGGCAAAATGCAAGAGGGGCGGCTGCCAGACAGATTGAACAGTGACTGGTTGTAAGGGGCTGATTTTTTGCGGTCGTGAAACCGGTTTCTCTCCCAGCCCGCCGGGCCTTTGCTCTGTTGACACCCCATGCACTGGAATCTATAATGACCATTGCGCGCGAAGGCTGTAGTGCCCCGGGGACTTCCATGATGAAAACCGCATTTACGCGGGTCCATATTTGGTAAACAGCGCGCAGATTTCGGCCTCTGCTCTGCATAGGGCGGAGGACACCACCCTTATGCGGACAGGAGGGGGTGAGATGTATGGTCAAGCGAACCTACAACCCCAGCAAGAAGAAGAGAAAGCGTAAGCACGGTTTCCGAAAGAGGATGAAGACCAAAGCGGGCCGCAGGATCATCCAGCGCAGGCGAAAGAAGGGGCGCAAACGCACTTCCTGCTGAGGAATACTTCGACTGATGACGGGGGCACAGGGGGATGAAATTCGAGCGACTGCCTGGTGGTGAGAAATTCTCACGCCTGTTCGAGGGAGGATCTACGCTCGTTGGAAATTGGGTCGTGGTGTATTTCCGTAGGCGCGAGGAGGGTCCGGTGCGGGCGGGGTTTGCCGCGGGCAAGAAGCTCGGCGGGGCCGTTTTTCGTAACCGGCTGCGCAGGCGCATGCGGGAGGCCCTGCGTACACTTCCGGATCGGGGCCGACCTGCAGATTTGGTTCTGCTGGCCCGGTATACGACAGGCGAGGTCAGGTTTTCCTGCCTGCGCTCCGAGATCCGCTCACTGCTGGACAGGGGCGGCATTCTGAGGCGATGCCAGCGGCGAGAGAAAGGAATTCCCTCGGAGACATAGAAGCTTTTCGTCATGCAGGGAAGGGAAGGGACGTATCCGTGGTTCGGCGAATCATGGTCAGTATTATCAAGGGTTATCAACGACACATGTCGCCTCTGATTGGTGTCCAGTGCCGCTTTCGACCCAGCTGCTCGGAATACGCGGTGCAGGCGGTCAACCGACACGGCGTCATGCGGGGGGGATATCTCGCACTGCGCCGGATAATGAAGTGTCATCCCCTCGGCCCGCAGGGCCACGATCCGGTTCCGTGAGGTTGTGTTTGGGTACCTTTTATATCTATGATCATACTAAGCATAAGAAGGGGTTGCACGGGGAAATGCGGCCTCATTGGGAGGCGAGGATCTAGAGAATGTGGCAGGCAATGGTAGGGTTAGTCAGCAGCGCGATTGAGTTTTTTGGCGATTCTCTGGGCAGTTACGGACTGGGGATCATTCTCATGACGCTCGTGGTGCGGTTGATTCTGGTGCCGCTGACCTTTTCACAAAACCGGGCTACTGCGAAGATGCAGAAACTCAACCCGGAGATGGAAGCACTTAAGAAAAAATATAAAGATGACCAGCAAAGACTCAATGAAGAAACGGTAAAGTTGTGGAAAGAACACGGCGTTAACCCTGCGGCGGGATGCCTGCCGATGTTGATTCAGATGCCCGTGATTATTGCCATGTTTACCGCCCTGCGGGAATTTCAATTTGGTGAAGCCGCAGGATTTTTGTGGCTGCCCGATCTGGCCCAGCCGGATCCGCTGTTCATCCTCCCTGTTCTCGCCGCTATCAGCACCTTTGTGCAGACGCGATTGAGTATGTCACACGGTGCCGACTCTGCGGGCGGCAGCCAGGCGATTATGGCCTACGGCATGCCTCTGTTTATCGGATACATCAGCACCCAGTTTCCTTCCGGTCTGGCTCTTTACTGGACTGTCACAAATATCTTCGGGGTCGGACAGCAGTATATGGTTAACGGGCTCCTTTCTGCAGAACAGGAACGGGAGGGAGAATCAGGTTGAGATGGAAGGGATTATCCGACATGGGAGAGATGTTGAGGAGGCCGTCCAGAGCGCTCTGGATGAACTGAAGGTCCGGCGCGAGGAGGTTAAGGTGGAGGTGCTGGATGAGGGCGCCAGGGGTGTCCTCGGAATTATTGGTCAGCGGGAGGCAACGGTTCGGGTGACCGTGGATACTGACAAGGTTCGTTCTGCCGAGGAATTTGCCTCCAGGCTGGTGAAACACATCAACCCCGATCTCACCGTCAGCGTAAGAGAAACTGAACAGTACATAATGTGTGAGATCCAGGGAGAGGAACTCGGGTTGGTCATTGGACGACACGGAGGGACTCTGAACGCAATTCAGTACCTGCTCAATGTTGCCGCCTCCAAGCATTCCTCTGATCGCCGGCCCGTCATCGTCGATGCCGGGCACTACCGCAAACGCCGAAAGAAGGATCTCATTGATATGGCCCACCGGCTGAAGCATAGGGCCCTGCAAACTGGTCACGCCGTGCGGATGAATGCTCTTCCCCCCCACGAGCGCAAGATAGTACATATGGCACTTCAGGATGACCCGCGCATCACTACGGAAAGTGAGGGCATGGACCCGAAGAGATGCGTGGTCATCACCCCCGCGTCGGAGTCTCGTCAGTGAAACCAGGATATGCTGTGAGCTGGTAGTTCCGTTGATTTTGAGCGCGGAGCTGCGGTGACGACAGAAGGGGGTGCGGACATGACGCCGGGCGATGCGGATACCATCGCGGCTGTTGCTACCCCGCCCGGAATTGGCGGGATTGCGGTCGTGCGAGTGAGCGGTATTGAAGCACTGGGTGTTGCGTCTGAAATCTTTCACCGATCTTCTGGTCGCCAGGTGGACGTTGGTTCTCTACCTTCTCATACCGTCCATCATGGGCAGGTGGTAAACCCGGTCGATGGGACCCCGGCAGATGAAGTCCTCATGCTCGTAATGAAGGCTCCGCGCAGCTACACAGGCGAGGATGTGGTGGAGTTCGACTGTCATGGGGGGCCGGTGCCGGTCGAGGCCGTGGTGCATGCCGTTCTGCATGCCGGGGCACGGATGGCCGGACCCGGGGAGTTCACAAAGAGAGCATTTCTGAACGGGAAGATGGACCTCAGCCAGGCCGAGGCAGTTGCCGATGTGATATCGGCGCGATCGCGGGCGGGTGCACGCCTGGCGTTGCAGCAGCTGGAGGGACAGCTGGGCCGACGCATTCGAGATCTGCGGGGAGACCTCCTCGACCTCATGGCACATCTAGAAGTGGTTCTCGATTATCCCGAAATGGATATTGAAGAAGCAGACCGCAGTGAGGCGAGGCGGGAACTCGCAGGAATGCGGCAAGAGATGGAGGAGCTGATTCTTTCCGCCCGGCGAGCCCGTCCTTATCGTGAGGGAGTCCGGACAGTCATTGTGGGCCGGCCCAATGTCGGAAAGTCCTCGCTGCTGAATGGCCTGCTGCAGAGAGACCGGGCGATAGTGACTGACACCCCCGGAACGACGCGAGATGTGTTGGAGGAGACTGTAGTGGTGCAGGGAATACCCCTGGTGCTGGTGGATACGGCCGGCCTGCGGGAGGGCCGGGACCGTGTTGAGGAGATGGGAGTCGAACGGGCCCGGCGCGCCGCCGGGGAAGCTGAGCTCATGCTCCTGGTCTTCGATGACGGTGAGCCTCTCAATGCGGACGATATGGAGGTTATAGAGACGGCCGTTGGGGCACAGAAGCGAGGCGAGATCGGCATCGTAGCGGTACTGAACAAGATCGACCTTGCGGCCCGATCAGTGGATGAGGATGAGATATCCGCGCGCCTGGGTGAAAATGCGGAGATTATTCGGACTTCGGCGCTTACGCGCGAGGGGCTTGACGGGCTGGAGGATGCTGTGGCTCGACAGGTCGCCTGCGCCGCTGGCGGTAGCGTGGATGAGGAGAACGCCATAGCTGCCAGTGCCCGCCATGAGCAGGCTCTTCGCTCGGCCGCGACGGCGCTTGACGATGCACGTTCGGCACTGGCATCCGGTGTTCCAGTAGACCTGGTTGGAATAGACCTGCGGGAATGTGCCCGCGAACTGGGGACTATCACGGGCGAGTCTGCGGCCGAGGGCCTGCTGGACCGCATATTCTCGCAGTTCTGCGTGGGCAAGTAATGCTGCGATTTATGAGGAAAATTGTCGTGCGAATTACTGTTGAGGGGTGAGCGTCGTTGCGTTATCACGAGGCAGATTATGATGTGGTAGTGGTGGGGGCCGGGCATGCCGGGGCGGAGGCCGGGCTGGCCGCCGCCCGCATGGGGCACGATGTACTGGTGCTGACTATCAATCTGGACAGCACCGGTGCCATGCCCTGCAACCCGGCTGTAGGAGGGCCGGCCAAGGGACATCTCGTGCGCGAAATTGATGCCCTCGGTGGCGAGATGGCCCGTGCCATCGATGACACGTATGTGCAGATTCGCACCCTCAATACCGGCAAAGGGCCGGCCGTGCAGTCCCTTCGTGCTCAGGCAGACAAAAATGAATACTCGCAGAGAATTCTGCGGGCACTCATGCGGCAGCCCCGTCTGCGCCTGAAGGAGGCCATGGTTGACGGTCTGGTCGTCTCCGGGGGGCGCATCTGCGGGATAACTACAAAGACCGGGATGAAGTATGGTGCACGGGCGGTGATCATCACCGCCGGGGTGTATCTGCGGGGACGGGTCTTTACCGGAGAATATGGGTACGAATCCGGCCCCAACGGCCTGACTCCGGCTGTGGATCTCAGCTCGGACCTCGCCGGGCGGAACATGCGCATGGGGCGTTTCATGACCGGCACACCCCCCCGCATTGCCCGGGACACCATCGACACCTCCAAAATGCAGAGGCAGGAGGGTGATCGTGAACCGCGAGCGTTTTCTTTTATGTCTGCAATCAATGATCCGCTTGAAATGGATCTTGACGCCGGAGGCGGGGAGCGTGAACAGTTGGCCTGCTGGCTGACCCATACCAGCGATGATACTGGCCGGATCGTGCGCGAGAACATAGGCCGCACACCCATGTACGACGGTACGATGGAGAGTGCGGGCCCGCGCTACTGTCCCTGCCTGGAAGATAAGATTATGAGATTTCCAGACCGGCCCTCGCATCCAGTCTTTCTCGAACCCGAGGGGCGCGATAGCGAAGAGATGTACGTACAGGGGCTGTCTACCAGCCTTCCCGAGGATGTGCAGATTCAGGCTCTGCGCAGCATTCCTGGACTACAAGCGGCCGAAATTGTCAGGCCGGGGTACGGGATTGAGTACGACTACCTTGATCCTACTGAACTGCATCCCTCGCTGCAGAGCAAGAGCATACCCGGCCTCTTCTGCGCCGGGCAGATCAACGGTACATCCGGATACGAGGAGGCCGCGGCGCAGGGTATAATGGCCGGCATCAATGCCGCGCTCTTCTTACGGGAGAGAGACCCCCTCGTACTTGATCGTTCGCAGGCATACATCGGAGTGCTCATTGATGATCTGGTCACCAAGGGCGTCGATGAGCCCTACCGGATGCTGACGTCCCGTGCCGAGTACCGCCTCCTGCTGCGCCAGGACAATGCGGACTTCCGGCTGACCGAATTGGGAAGGGAGGTGGGGTTGGTGTCTGAGGAACGATATGGCCGCGCACGGACGCGCCGCAGTCTTGTAGAAGATGAGATCGAGAGGTTAAGGGAGACGAGGGTCAAGTGCGATGAGCATGTCAACAGGCACCTGAGAAGCCTCGGCACCAGTCCCCTGCGCGAGGCAGCTTCACTGGCGAGACTTTTGCGCCGGCCGGAAGTTGATTACGATTCACTCGCAGAGATTGATGAACAGAGACCAGATCTGTCCCGGGTCGTTCGCGAGGCGGTGGAGATTGACATCAAGTACGAGGGCTACATTGAAAAGCAAGAAGATCAGGTGCGGCGCTACCTACGGTCTGAGCGAACGCGCATACCGCATGACATCAACTACGGGGAAGTCCCGGGGCTGTCCTCGGAGGCGCGGGAGAAGCTGGGACGTGTGATGCCGCGGTCACTGGGGCAGGCCATGCGCATCCCGGGAGTCTCACCTGCTGACGTATCGGTGCTGATGGTATGGATAGGCGGCAACCGGGGAGGAGAGAGTTCCTGATGGACGGTGGACAGCTTTCCGCTCACCTGGCCCAGTTCGGCATAAGTGTCTCCGCGGAGGTGGCGGAGGGCCTCGCCGTTCACGCGAGAGAAGTGCAGAAATACAGCGAAAGTCTGGGCCTCGTGTCGGATGCATCCACTCAAACCCTGGTTCATCGCCACCTTCTGGACTCGTTGTTAGGAGTCCGGGCGCTCGAACTGTTGGGTGTTGGGCAGAACTTCTGCCCGACCGTGATTGACCTCGGATCAGGTGGTGGTTTTCCTGGTGTGGTAGCGGCACTGATACAACCGCACTGGCGCGTCGCTCTCCTCGATTCGTCCGCCCGTAAGACCGGTTTCCTTGTCCACGTGGCTTCTCAGCTGCCCAACCACAATCTCCTGGTCCTTCATGAACGGGCGGAAGAACTGCTTTGCAGCCCATTCGGCGACATACTCCCCGTGGATGGAATCCTCAGCCGGGCAACGGCGCCGGCTCGTAAACTTACATCACTGGCCGGGCCTTTACTCAGGCCAGGAGGTTGGTGTGGATGGTGGAAGGGTCCCAGGGCGACTGAAGAAATGGAGGAGGCTGGGTCAGTCATGGAGAAGTACGGATTTAGAATGCTCTCCCGAGTCGTTTACCGGCTTCCCGGACAGAGTATTTCCCGGGAAATAATTGCCCTGCGGCGCGGGGGAGGTGTAAAGTGCCAACAATAGCCCGGGGTCGGTGCTCGGGTGAAGAGGGGGGGCAGTGCATGAGGTTTGACGAGAGACTGCAGAGGCCGGAGGTTGACAAACTCTTCCAGGCCATGCTGGAGCTGAGGGATGTCCGGGAGTACTACCGGTTTTTTGAGGATCTGTGCACGGTCAGCGAGCTGCGGACCATGGCTCAACGCTTCCGGGCGGCCGAGATGCTCTACGATGGCGCGAAGTACGAGGAAGTGGTGGAGGATACTGGGATGAGCTCCGCCACCATAAGCCGGATCAAGAGGTTCCTGAACTACGGCGCGGACGGTTACGCAATGGCCATAGAGCGCCTGCGGAGCGAGAAGAAAGCGGACGAAGCCTAGCGAATTCGAGGTCGGGACAGAGCTTCCCCCCTCCCAATGCCCGGCCGCGATTCCTGCTCGCAGGAGAAGTGAGGTACATCATTCATTGCCCGTGATGAGGCCCTTGTTCAGTCCAAAGGATTGACAGGACTTCCGGGGAATGATATGTTGCTGACTGCGGCCAAAGACTTTAGTCAATTAACGAAGAGAAGACGTGGTGATATGTACAGTAATCTGGGCAGAATGATTGAACGAACCCGAATAATGAGGGAACATGTAAGCATCTTGCGCGAGACCTTTGATGCCTGGGCGTATGATGAGGTGATCGTACCGGTACTGACGGACCATGAGCTGTTTCGTAGGCAGAACCCCCTCCCCTCCTCAGCGTTGTACAAGATGATTGACGGGGAAGGTGAGGTTCTGGTACTGCGTCCCGACATGACTGCCCCGCTGGCCCATATGGCGGCGGGGCAGTGGCGCGATGTGCCGCGTCCAATCAGGCTCTGTTATTTTGGAGAGGTATACCGGAGAAGGCTGAACGGTCGGGGAACGCACACTCTGACACAGGCGGGTGTGGAACTGCTCGGTGCAGAAGAGCCAGAGGCCGATGCGGAACTAATAGCGCTGGCGGCAGAGGCGCTGTGTGCCCTGGGGGTGCGGCAGTTTCAGATAAATCTTGGGCACAATGGTCTGCTGGCCGAGTTATCTGACGTGCTGGATCTGTCCCCCGGTGAGGACGATGAACTACGCTCTGCCCTCGCCGATCGAGATCTCGTTGGTGCTCGCGATGTACTCGAGAGGCGGAGGCACTGCGGGTTGGTGGAACCGCTGCTGCGAATCTTCGCCCCTGGTGCAACTGCAGACCACCTGGCTCTGTTGGCCGAACTGGGAGAATCCTTGCGGGGCTTACACCGGCTGCGGCATATCTTTGAGGCGGCGATGGATCTGGGTGTTCACGAGCGGGTACAGATTGATGTTTCGCTGGCCGGTGATTTCTCTTACTATACCGGTGCTATATTTGAGATGTACTGCCCACAAAGCGGTGCGCGTCTTGGAGTGGGCGGGCGGTACGATGGCCTTCTTGGCAGCTTCGGTTCGCCCGGGGCGGCTACGGGCTTTGCACTCGATCTTGACATGATTCAGGAGGCAGCGGCCTGTCACGAGAAAGCCGGCCGGCAGAAGACCTGTCTCGTGGTAGCAGACGGGCATCGGCGTCGCACAGCGTATCAACGCGCAGCGCAGCTCCGGGACGAGGGACACCGCGTGGCGGTCAAGATGATCGGTGACGGTCCTGTCGGACGAGAAATTGAGTCTTGGGCAAGGGCACGAGATTATGATTCTGTAATCGTGATTGACGCCTGCGGCTGTGAGCATACCAGGTCCGCGTCAACCCGCACCGGGGGTGGTTATGATGAATGAGGAATATGTGACCCTCGCACTTCCCAAAGGACGGCTTCTGGCACCATCTCTTTGTGTGCTGCGATCGCTCGGTATTCCTTCCGACGCACTGGACGAGATAGATCGCCGGCTGTGTGTATTCGATCGTGACAGCGGATTCCGGTATCTTCTCGTAAGACCATCCGATGTGGTTACCTACGTGTCCGAAGGAGCGGCGGACCTGGGGATTGTTGGCAAGGACACCCTGCTTGAAAAGCCCGGTTCCGTGTATGAGCTGTACGACCTGGGCTTCGGGCGATGTCACCTTGCGGTGGCGGCAGAGAAGGAAATGGCGAAGCAGCACTGTGACAACCCCGGCAACCTGTACCGTTCCAGGGGTTTACCCCTGCGCATCGCCACCAAGTATCCACGCACTACCGAGAAACACTTCCGCACGTACGGGTTGGACACCCACATCATAGCTTTGCGCGGCAGCATAGAGCTCGCCCCCCTGGTCGGGCTTGCCGATGTGATTGTCGATCTAGTATCTTCGGGTCGTACTCTGAAGGCCAACCAGCTGGCCGAGGTGGAGTTTCTGGCCGACGTCACTGCGCGGCTGATTGCCAATCCCGTGAGCCTTAAGGTGCATCGACGAATGGGGACGCTACTTGAGCCTTTGCGACGCACGGCAGAGGCCGGAAAGGATGAGCCCGGATGCTGAGGCGGTATACGGAGGCGGAGTTTGTGCAGCGATTCCTGCAGAGAGACCGGGGTCTCACCTGGGATATTTCCGTGGAAACCAGGGTCAGCGAGATTCTCCGCAGTGTGCGCGAAGATGGGGATGCCGTGGTCTGCGAGTATGCCGGCATGTTTGACGGGGTTTCTGATCTCAGGGAGCGCGGACTGGCGGTGGATCCAGATGCCATCGCACGTGGTCCAGAACAGATTCCCGGTGATCTGATTGAGGCCATGCGGTTAGCGATCGCCAATCTCCGGAGTTTTCACAGGCGGGAGGTTTACGGGAGCTGGTGGGACACCCGGGAGGATGGAAGTATCGTAGGTCAGAAGGTCCTTCCGATGAAACGAGCGGGAATCTACGTTCCCGGCGGACGGGCCGCTTATCCTTCATCGCTGCTGATGGGAGCGGTGCCTGCTCAGGTTGCCGGAGTCGAGGAGTTGGTGGTGTGTAGTCCTCCGGGACCGGACGGCGAAGTGAATCCCCTCATTCTCGCCGCCGCTGCCTTGCTGGGTGTTGAGAAGGTGTTCCGCATTGGCGGGGCACAGGCCATTGCAGCTATGGCTTTTGGTACAGAAACTGTGCCAGCGGCCGACATCATATGCGGTCCGGGGAACATATATGTCACCGAAGCAAAGCGACTGGTGTATGGAGTGGTGGAGATTGATTCGCTGGCCGGTCCGTCGGAGCTGGCGGTGATTGCTGATGATTCGGCGGACAGCTGTACGGTGGCGGCCGACTTGGTGGCACAGGCCGAGCATGATCCCGAGGCGGGTGTGTTCCTGTTTACCGGGGACGCAGACTTTTTTGCGGAGGTGTCGGCGGAGGTCGAGAACCAGGCGAAAAATACAGAGCGCGAGGAGATCGCACGGGCTGCGCTGGAGAACGAGTCGGCCGCGGTTGTGGGGCCTGAGGACCATCTGTGGGAGCTGATCAACCGACAGGCTCCGGAGCATCTGTCCATACGTATGCGGGATTCAGCTGAGAAGCTGACAAAGGTGCGGAACGTGGGTGCAGTGTTCATCGGCCCCCTGACGGCGGTGGCGTTTGGTGACTATACGGCTGGCGTCAACCACGTTCTTCCAACCGCAGGTACGGCCAGATTTGGCTCTGCGCTGGGCGTAGAGTCCTTCTTGAAGCGGACCAATATACTGCATATGTCAAAAGAGGGTTTCGCCCAGCTGGCACACCCGACAGAACTGTTCGCGCGTGCGGAAGGACTCGCTGCCCATGCCGACTCCATCGCCATAAGGAGGGATGAGGAATGCTGAGGCTGCACTTCAATGAGAACCCTTACGGTCTCTGCCCTGAACTCATGAGTGTGGCGCTGCAGGAGGCCCGCGATCTCGACCTGCAGTTCTATCCGGACCAGGAAGCGCCAGGGCTGCGGCGCGCACTTGCTGACTACGCGGGTGTGTCCGGGGAGCAGTTGATGATATCCAACGGATCGGATGACATGATACAGCTGCTCTTTCTGGCTCATATGCACGACGTCGAGCGGGTGGTCATACCGGTTCCCACTTTCGGAATGTACCGGGTTCTCGCCGAGGTCCTGGGCCTCGAGGTTGTGGAAATACCGCTGACCGAAGACTTTGAACTCGATGTGGCCGGTCTGACCCGGGCCATAGGACAGTCCCCCTCAGCCGTTGTGCTCTGTCACCCTAACAACCCCACGGGCAACTACTTCTCACCGGATGATATTGAGACCATCTGTGCCACTGATGCCCGGCTCATTGCTGTGGATGAGGCCTATTACGAATTTGGCGGACACACTATGGTGGATGCTGTCAGTAGGGATCCCCGGTTGGTGGTGATACGTACACTGTCAAAGGCCTTCGGGGTGGCTGCCCTGCGAATAGGCTACCTGGTGGGGCATCCGGACAAAGTGGCCGAGATCGACGCAGTTCGTCAGCCGTTCAACCTGAGTGCTGTGAGTCAGGCGATGGCCTGTGCGGTGGTGCGCAATGCCGACATGCAGCTGGAGACCGTGGACGAACTGCTGCGCGGACGTGAAATAATGCGCAGAGATCTGGAAGATATTCCGGGCCTGACGACGCTTCCCAGCGAGGCAAACTTCTTCCTGGTGCGGGTGGATGAGGGATTATTCGGCATGGATGCGGGACAGATTGCGGCCGCGTTAAAGGAGCGCGGGATCCTCATTCGCCATTTCCCGGATTTGCCGGAATTTCTGCGGGTTACCGTGGGGTTGCCGGAGCAGGCGGATACACTGCGCGATGCCCTCGGTGACCTGTGCAGGCAGGTGGATTGATATGCGACGGGGAGATTCCGAGCGCGAGACGAACGAGACGCGAATCCGGGTCAGTCTGGATCTGGACGGGCCGCCCGAAGTGTGTGCCCGGACAGACATTCCGTTCTTTGATCACATGCTCACGGCTATGGGGTTTCACGGGGGCATGAATCTGCAGGTGGACGGCGAGGGAGACCTGCAGGTGGACGGGCATCATCTTGTTGAGGATGTGGGGCTTTGCATCGGACGAGCCCTAAAGAATGCGCTGGAAGATGATGGGGCAATTGAGCGGTTTGGTCACGCCGTCATTCCCATGGACGAGAGTCTTGTTGCATCAACTGTTGATCTGAGTGGTCGTCCATTCTTCGCCGGCGATTTGCCGGTTCCCGCCCGGGCTTTCGGTGCGTTTCACACTGATCTTGTTCCGGAGTTCTTTCGTGCGTTCAGTGTGGGCGGCGGGATTACCTTGCATCTGAGGGTTCTGGCCGGCGGCAATGCGCATCATCTCTGTGAGGCTGCATTCAAGGCGACCGGTCGCGCACTCCACTGGGCTGTGCAGGCGATTCCGGATGGCGATGTTCCTTCCACCAAGGGAGTTATTGATCGGTGATTGCGATAGTTGATTATGGCCTCAATAATGTGCGCAGTGTGGCCAATGCCCTGTGTCGACTCAGGGTGGAGCACATCATAGCCTCTGAGCCCACACCCCTGCGGCAGGCTGACGGTATCATCCTCCCGGGTGTGGGAGCTTTTTCGGCGGGCATGCGAGCCCTGCGCGCCGCGGGCCTGGACATTGCTCTGCGAGAAGCAGCTGCGCAGGAGGTTCCAGTGCTGGGCATCTGCCTGGGAATGCAGATGCTGGCCGCCGGCAGCGAAGAGGCGCGGGACGGGGCACCCGGGCTGGGGATTCTCCATCACCGCGCTGTTAAATTGCCGCCTGAAGTCAAGGTGCCGCATGTTGGCTGGAATCGCGTACACATTATCCGGTCGAAATGCCTGTTCAGTGATCTGGGAGAAGCTCCCTACATGTACTTCACACATTCTTATTTCCTTCCGGCTGCGGGGGGCGAAAGTGATCTGGCTGTTACGGAGTACGGTACGACCTTCGTGAGCGCCCTGAGAGAAGGCAGCCTGTGGGGTGTGCAGTTTCATCCAGAGAAGAGTGGACATGATGGTCGCCAGTTGTTGCGCAATTTTGTGCAGCTGGCCGGGAGGGGTGGACAATGAGGGTCATCCCGGCAATTGATATCCGGGGAGGGCGATGCGTCCGGCTGACGCGGGGAGATTTCGCCCGCGAGACTGAGTTCTCTGACGATCCAGCGGCGGTGGCCCGCCAATGGGTTAAATGGGGGGCTGAGCTGATACACGTGGTTGATCTGGACGGGGCACGGACGGGGCATATGGGTAATTTGCGGGTGATTAGTCGGGTAGCCGAAGCCGGAGCTTTGCTGCAGGTCGGTGGGGGCATTCGGAGTCGAAGGGCGGCGGAGCGCATGTTCGACGCTGGAGCGCACCGTATCATACTGGGCACAGCTGCCGTGAAGCGACCGGAAATATTGCAGGAACTATTGAGCGAGTTTGGTTGTCGGGTGTCGGTGGGAGTAGATTGCCGCGCGCGGCGGGTGGCGGTGGAAGGATGGCAGACAGACACTCATCTTCGGGCCCGTGACTTCTGTCAGGATCTGGTCGATATGGGGGTAAAAAGGGTGATCGTTACTGATATCGACCGTGATGGAATGCTCTCGGGTCCCAATCTGCAACTGCTGAGTGAGGTATTGAGCACGGGTGTGCGCGTGATTGCCTCGGGTGGTGTGGGGGCCCCGGAACACCTGGAAGCTCTCGGGGTTTTGGCGCGTCGTGCGGATGGTCTGGAAGGCGTAATTGTGGGGCGGGCTCTGTATGACGGGTCGTTATCACCGGAGGCAGTCCTGGGCGGTGATTGAGGAGAAAGGAGAAGGCGATGTTGCCGAAGAGAATTATTCCGTGCCTTGATGTTGCAGACGGCCGGGTGGTAAAAGGAGTGAAATTTGCTGGGCTGCGGGATGCGGGAGATCCGCAGGAACTGGCTGCTGTCTATTCGGAGGCCGGTGCAGATGAGCTGGTCTTCTTGGACATATCAGCCACGGTCCAGAAGCGGAGAACTATGCTGCAATGGGTGGCCGGCGTGGCCGCTGAGGTGTCAATTCCGCTCACGGTCGGGGGCGGGATCGAATCCCCCGCGCACGTGAGAGATATTCTTCGGTCGGGTGCGGACAAGGTGTCGATTAATACGGCAGCGGTCCGGGATCCCGCATTGATTGACAGTGCCGCCGCTGAATTCGGCCGGCAGTGCATTGTGGTTGCAATTGACGCGCGCCGGTTGGATAGTGCGGGCGAACTCTCGTGGGAGGTCAGAACCCATGGGGGGTCGCAGTCTGCAGATATGGATGCCCTGGAGTGGGCGGAACGCGCCGTCGAGCTGGGTGCAGGGGAGCTTCTGGTAACCAGTGTGGATCGCGATGGAACCACCAGTGGTTATGACGTCGAGCTCATCGCCGAACTCCATGAACGAGTTCCGGTACCGATAATTGCATCGGGTGGTGCGGGTGGCCCCGAAGACATGTTGGCGGCTTTTGAGGCCGGTGCCGATGCAGCCTTGGCTGCCAGCATATTTCACTACGGGGACTGGTCTGTACGGGGTGTCAAGGAATTTCTGTCAGATGCTGGTGTGGAGGTTCGATTGTGACTCTTGCTATTGATGATGTGAGATTTGACGGAGACGGCCTGGTACCGGTTGTGATGCAGCGCGTCGCTGATGGAAGGGTTCTCACTCTCGCCTACGCCAACGAGCAGGCCGTCCGACTCACTGTTGAGACTGGCCTGGCCCACTTCTTCAGCCGGAGCCGTGGTGAGCTCTGGGAAAAGGGAGCAACTTCCGGGAACTGGCAGAAAGTGGTGGAGGTGCGGACAGATTGCGACGCTGATGCGATACTGTATATGGTGGAGGCGGGAGGTCCTGCCTGCCATACTGGGTCCGACAGCTGCTTCTTTTATACCCTGTGGTCGCAGTGCGATGATAAAGCGCGATGGGATCTTGAAATTGTCACCGAACTGCACCAAGTTATCGGGTCTCGCCGGGATGCTGATGCGGGAGAGTCCTATGTGGCCAGCCTGCTGCAGGGTGAGCGCGAACAGCTTCTCCGCAAGATAGGCGAGGAGGCAATCGAGGTCATCCTTGCGGCGGGGCATGGTGACCGGCTGGTTGAGGAGACGGCTGACCTTTTCTTCCATGCATTTGTCCTGCTGGCCCGCCAGGGGCGCGATCCGGGTGAGGTTCTTGCCGCGCTGCGTCGACGCCGATCCTGAGTCCTCGGGTATTCTTTGGCTCTCGGGGAGGAAAGCGCACTCCCTTTGGGGAATTCGAGTTTCATGAGGGAGGAGATCTGCTCATGATCCGGGACTGGTTTGCCCGTGCCCGCAGCCCAGCGGGGGAAGACTCCGGGGCAAAGATCAGAGAAATTGCTGCTTGCGACATTGACAGCAGTCCGTATCAGCCGCGCCGAGCCTTCGATGACGAACAGCTGCGGGAGCTGGCTGAGTCCATAAAGCAGCTGGGAGTGATTGAACCTGTCCTGGTTCGCAGGTCGCCGGAGGACGATGAGCGCTACCAGCTGGTCGTGGGAGAGAGAAGGGTGCGGGCAAGTCGCCTAGCCGGTCTGGACACGGTACCCGCGGTGGTCCGCGATGTGGACGATGAACAGATGGCGCTGCTGGGCCTGACTGAGAACCTGCAGAGAGAGGATCTGCACTTCATTGAGGAGGCAGAGGCCTTCAGGCGGATTGTCGATAAATTCTGCCTGACGCAGCAGGAGTTGGCTGAGCGACTCGGAATGAAGCAATCGACGATCTCGAACAAGATGCGGCTTCTTTCCCTGGATCATGACATCAGAAAGACGGTTCGGTCGGCCGGACTCGGCGAACGCCATGCGCGTGCGCTACTGCGACTGCCCGATTCTGCACTGCAGCACAAGGTGTTGAGCAGAGCAGTTGATATGGGCGCCTCAGCCCGCGAAATGGACGAATTGGTCAGCAGGGCACTGCGCGGCGAGGAACCGGCGCGGCGCGAGCGCCAGAGAGTCACCAGGTTTGTTCGTGATCTCAGGATTTACCTCAATTCGCTGCATGAGACGGTGCAGACCATGCGGGAGTCCGGCCTTTCTGTGGACATGCAGCGGGAGGATGACGATGATGTATGCCAAGTCGTAATTCGTATATCCAAAGAGGGCATGAAATCGGGAGAAGGCAAATTGGCGGATCGGGCGCCGCTGGATGCGGGAGCGCACCGGGACAGGGGGAGATGCGGTGGGTAGAGTCATAGCGATCGCCAACCAGAAAGGCGGTGTGGGTAAGACCACGACAGCCATTAATCTCGCTGCGTGCCTTGCGGAGCAGCAGAACCGCACCGTACTTTTGGTCGATATTGATCCGCAGGGCAACAGCACGAGCGGCATGGGTATTGACAAGGACATTCTGAATGAGAGCATATATGATGTTTTGATTGAGGATGTGCCTATTCGTCGCGTGGTGCGGGCGACGACCATCAAGGACCTCAAGGTAGTGCCGTCCACGATCGACCTGGCCGGAGCTGAGATCGAGCTTGTATCCATGATGGCCCGCGAGATCCAGCTGCGCAGGGCACTGAAGCACATACGGGAAGAATTTGATTTCACCATTGTGGACTGCCCGCCAAGCCTGGGACTGATGACCGTGAATGCGCTCACAGCAGCAGACGGGGTTTTGATTCCGATTCAGTGCGAGTATTATGCCCTCGAGGGACTGACGCAGTTGCTGAACAGCATCAGGTTGGTTCAGCGCAACCTGAACCGCGATCTGAAGATTGACGGGGTGCTGCTGACCATGTTTGACGGCCGTACGAATCTGAGCATTGAGGTGGCCGAGGAGATCAAGCAGCATTTCCGGGATCGGGTGTTCGCCACTGTCATACCGCGAAATGTGCGGTTGAGCGAGGCGCCGGGGCACGGACAGGCGATCATCCACTACGAGCCGAAATCACGGGGCGCTGAGGTGTACTCCGAACTGGCAAGGGAGGTGGTGGGGGATGAAGCGTAAAACGCGGAGGCTTGGCAAGGGCCTCGATGCCCTGCTGGGAGACGCTGAGCCCATTGATGAGCCCGAAGGCGAAGGTGTGCGCTCGGTGGAGATCTCCTCCGTTCGCCCCAACCCATTTCAGCCGCGACGCGCCTTCTCCGAAGAGAAGCTCGGGGAGCTGGCGGAATCCATCAGGGTGCACGGGGTGGTTCAACCGGTCTTGTTGCGGCCTGACGATGGTGATTATGAAATCGTGGCCGGGGAGAGGCGCCTGCGGGCTGCCGAGATGGCGGGGTTGGAGAGCATCCCGGCCATCATCACTGATCTCGAGGATCAGGAGATGATGGAGGTGGCGCTGGTGGAGAATCTGCAGCGCGAAGACCTCAGTCCAATGGAGCAGGCATCCGCATACAGCACGCTGCAGAAGGAAGTCGGCCTCACGCAGACCGAGGTGGCCGAGCGGATTGGTATCAGCCGGTCACAGGTGGCCAATGTTTTGCGACTGCTGCACCTGCCGGAGAGGGTGCAGGACATGATTCAGGACGGGTTGTTGGGCCTGGGCCACGCGAAGATTGTTCTGGGCCTGCCGCGAGATGAAAGGACACCCTTTGCTGAGATGGTGGTGTCAGAGCAGCTTACTGTGCGGCAGGCGGAGGAAGCCTTCGAGCGCTGGAGACAGAGCCAACCGCCGGGCGAAGAGGAAGAGGGTGAGGGCGGGCAGGAGGAGCCCGATGACGCGACAGCTGGCGATGATCTGCAGCTGTTTGTCCGGGATGTACAGGAGCGCCTGGCCCGGCACCTGGGAACACCCGTCCGGCTATCGGATCGCGGAGGACGCGGAAAGATCAGCATCGAGTACTATGATTATGAGGATCTGGATCGCCTGCTCGACATGCTTCTCGCCTGACCGGGACGAGAGGGGTCGTCTGGTGGGCTTCGATGT
>PWGR01000089.1 GCA_003554565.1 Clostridia bacterium | reverse complement strand
CTCATCTATCGCGGTGGCAGCTGTCTTGCCGGCACCCATGGCCAGGATGACCGTGGCTGCCCCGGTGACCACATCACCGCCGGCGAACACGCCCTCTCGCGTGGTTTCGCCCGTCTCCTCGTCCGCGATGATGCCCCCCCAGGACTCAGTCTCCAACCCGGGTGTGGAGCTGGGCACTATCGGGTTAGGGCTGGTTCCCAGCGCCAGCACCGCAATGTCCGTCTCCATTTCGAATTCCGAACCTTCCTTCGGCACCGGGCGGGGGCGACCGGAGGAATCCGTCTCGCCGAGCTCCATCTCCACGCAGCGCATGCCCGTGAGCCAGCCGTCCTCATCGCCCACAAACTCCACGGGATTCGTGAGCCAGTGGAAGTTGATGCCTTCTTCTATGGCGTGATGATACTCCTCGAGCCTGGCCGTCATCTCATCCTCGGTGCGGCGGTAGACGATGTTCACCTCACCTGCCCCACAGCGCAGTGCAGTTCTCGCCGCATCCATGGCAGTGTTGCCCGCACCGATAACAGCAATCTTGTCGCCCACCTTTACCGGGGTATCGTATTCCGGGAACTTGTAGGCCTTCATCAGGTTCAACCGGGTGAGGAATTCATTGGCGGAGTAAACACCCAGCATGTTTTCTCCCTCAATCCCCACGAAGGTGGGCAGTCCCGCTCCCGCACCGACGAATACTGCACAAAAGCCCATATCATCCAGCAGCTCATCCAGGAGGACGGTCTTGCCTACGATGACATTGGTCTCAAACTCGACTCCGATCTCGCGCAGTTTGCCTATCTCTTCCTGTACCAGGGCCTTGGGGAGGCGGAACTCGGGGATGCCGTACATGAGAACCCCGCCGGGGACGTGCAGGGCCTCGAAAACCGTAACATCGTAGCCCATTCTGGCCAGATCACCCGCCGCCGTCAGACCGGCGGGACCGGCTCCAACGACCGCAACTGAGTGCCCGCGGGACTCGGCCTGCTCGACATCTTCTTCGCCCTGCTCCATCGCCCAGTCGGCAGCATATCTCTCCAGGCGACCGATGGCTATCGGCTCACCACGCCGTCCGACCACGCATTCGACCTCGCACTGTTCTTCCTGGGGGCAAACTCTCCCGCAGATGGCCGGGAGGCTGTTCTGAGACTTGATTATGCTGGCGGCCTCGCCGACGTTATTATCTTTCAGCTCTTCTATAAAATCCTTGATGGGGACATCCACCGGACAGCCTTTTTCGCACATCGGGACTTTACAGGACAGGCAGCGGTTGGCTTCCTTCAGCATTTCCTCCTCGTCATAGCCAAAGGGAACCTCATTGAAGTTATTCTTGCGCTCTTGTGGATCCTGTTCTTTCATCGGTACTTTGGTCCACTGATCGTCTTTACGTTCAGCCATTATTCGCACCCCCACACCGACACTGCGGACTTTTCTTGAACTGCTCGTACGCCTGTGCTTCCTCTTTTTCGTACATTTTCACCCTGCGAGTGCTCTCCTCAAAATCGATGGTGTGTGCGTCGAAGAAGGGTCCGTCCACACAAGCGAACTTCAGCTCGTCGTTCACCGTGACGCGGCAGGCTCCACACATGCCAGTTCCATCTACCATGATTGGATCCACGCTCACCCAGGTCTTCAGCCCGTAGGGACGGGTGACTTCAGCCGTGGCGCGCATCATGGGCATGGGGCCGATGGCAATAATCTCGTCAATTTCCTCACCGGCATCAATCATCTGCTGCAGCACGTCGGTCACAAATCCGTGGTGTCCCTTGCTCCCGTCATCGGTGGCCACACGCAGGTCTTCACTGACTGCCTGCATTTCCTCTTCCATGATCAGAAGATTCGCCTCGCGAGCACCGATGATGGAAGTCATCTCGACGTCTTCACACTCAAACAGATGCTTGGCAATGGGATATATGGGAGCAATCCCGAATCCGCCGCCGATGCACACCACCCGGCCGGATTCGGGCAGCGGGGCGGGTACACCCAGGGGCCCGACGAAATCGGAGAAAGCCTCTCCCTCCTCCATGCGGTTGATCATGGCCGAGGTCTTGCCCACCTCCTGGACCACGATACTAATCGTACCCTCATCCCTGTCGTAGTCGGCGACCGTAAGCGGAATGCGCTCTCCCTCTTCATCGGCGCGCACGATTACGAAATGACCGGGCTCCACGTGTTTTGTGACCATTGGGGCGTCAACTACGAATAGCTTCGTTACAGGAGTTAGATCACGTTTCTGCAAAATGCGATACATCTGACCTCATCACCTCTTCCTCCCCATTGTCTCTCCTCTGATTCATATGTTGCTTCGGCATCTCCTCTGCAGGAGTTCCCCCTTCACCGATGAGACCTGAAAATCTCATCTCCCGGGGCGTAGATTCGGGGTCCTCCCCCTACTGGACCCGTTATCCTGATTTTTCGGGCCGGGCATTTGTGACTGCAACGAGGGTCCTCGCCCCCGGTCTGAACACCAGATTCCGCGCATCACATCTGCTGTGTAACCAGCGAACCCAGTATGCCGTTTATAAAGGAAGCAGCACGGCTCGACGCATACTGTTTGGCCAGCTCCACAGCCTCATCAATCACCACACTGCGCGGAGTATCCATGCGCCGCAGCTCGTGCAGAGCCATCCGCATGATCGCCGACTCCACTCTGCCGATGCGATGCAGCGGCCATCCCTCTGATCGACTGGCTATGGCGTCATCGTACTCGTGACGGTGCTTCCAGGTCCCGAAAACCAGATCTCTTACGAAACGACCACCTCCGCCCGTTAAGATGGAATTGCGCTCTAATGCCTCATCGCACATCCTGTGCAGAATATCATCAGTCAGACCTTCGGACTGATGAGATTGCACCTGAAACAAAATTTCAAGAGCAGTCACTCGCGCTCGTCGTCTGGACATAAGCTAAGAGCGGCCTCGCTTTCCGCCTGGACGCGAATTGTCTCTATGGTTAATGGTACCTGTTCGGGATGGAGATTGAGTATTCGCTCCATCTCGCCGTATACAGTATCCAGCACGCGGCCTACCGTCGGGCCTGCTTCGACCGTGGGAGCGAGGGTAACTGATACGTGCAGGAGAGTGCGATCTCCCCGCTTCCGTGCTTTACTGCGAACGGCAAGAACTCCTGCAATAGCTTCGCATCTCTCCTTGATGAGCCCCTCGAGAGCATCTCTGGATATCCGGATCTCACCGCGCTCGGTATTAGTTATCACCACAGACTTGCGGCGAACCAGATCTCCCACCACCAGCGAAGCACCCAGCGCCAGCACACCCCCGATGATCAGACCCCGGATGAAGGATGCTCCTCCACCTGACTCCTGCTCAGCCGGGACACTGGAAGCGTCGCGATAAGCCTCAGTCACCGTTCTCATCCTCTTCTTCGCTCCTCCGGGAAGGGAACTGAACCTCCTGCACATGCACGTTGACAGCAGAAACATCAAGATTGGTCATGTTCTGTACGGCTCTCTTGACATTCCCCTGCACCCGACGAGCAACTTTAGGGATCCGGCAACCGTACTGAACACTGATGAATACATCAATCTCGACACTGTCCTCTCTCGTCTCTACCTTCACACCGCGCCCGAGATCCTCACGCCCGAGGCGCTCCGATATGCTCTGCATAAATGATCCGGCCATCCGTGCCACGCCGTCAATCTCAATGGTGGCAATGCCAGAAATGATGGCCAGCACCTCGTTGGAAATACGCACAGTGCCGTCTTCACGGATACCGTCCGTCTCCCCGAGAATATCCATCATATCCGATGTTTCCGGCTCATACTCCTGATCACAGCCGTTGTCTTTGCTATCTTCGGACAACGCTAGACCTCCCTTCCGAGAGGGGCCGACACAATCGGTTTAATTATACTAAAGGGCATGAGGAGCAACAAGGTACGGCCGGCGGGAAGCAAGCGGGGAAAGAGCAGAACTCAAAACCGGCGCCTGACGGGTTTTTCCTGCCGTGAAAGTACAGACACCAACCCGGGTTGCATGAGATTGGCGACGATCCTCACAAATAAAATAGGGGCGATTCCGCCCCTGCCTGTGCCGAAGGTGGGATTCGAACCCACACGGGCATGAGCCCACGGCGCCCTGAACACCGCGTGTCTGCCAGTTCCACCACTTCGGCTTGATCCTGTATCACTTGCGAAGTTGATTCTAGCACAGGCCGACCCGATAATCAACCGGTTCAATCAGGATAGCAGCCACAGCACACCCCATATGAGGAGAAAGATGAGTACCACTGCGCCCAAGAAAGGAAATATGATCTGGTATGACGCTATGATGAAGGCGAGCACGTCCCGCCAGCCGAACTCGGGAGGGCCTTCCTCCTCTTGCGATTCTTCCGGGACATCAGGCAGATAGAAAAGCCCGCGATCCTTCAGCACTTCCTCCGCCGCAGCAATATTTTCTGCCTCCTCGTCGGCCTCGCCCTGCGTTCGATCTTCGTTCTTGTCCCTACCTCGATCTCCACTCAAGCATCTCACTCCTTTCCCAAGGATAAAACACCCGGTTCAGCGCACGATAGGCAGTATAACTCCGCAGGACGCGCCGGACAAAGATGCGGGTCTCTTCGGTGGGAATCCGGTGCAGGTCCGAAGCGCAGCCGCTCCATAATCCCTGTTCGACCCAGCTCTTCACCCGGGTCATGCCCCGGTTGTAAGCAGCAATGGCCAGGGGAAACGAACCATCAAAGCGATCCAACATGTGCGCCAGATAACCTGAACCCAGATCAATATTCGTCTCCGGATCGAACAGGTCCAGCTCGTCTCCCGTTCTGTAACCCAACTCCCCGGCTACCCACTCTGCCGTAGGCGGCATCAGCTGCATCAACCCCTGGGCACCGCGGGGTGAAACTGCATGAGAGCGAAAACGGCTCTCCTCCCTTATCACCGCCGTAACCAGGTCCGGGTCCACCTCGTGACGGGCAGCGCACTGCAGGATCATCTCGCGGTAAGGCATCGGGTAAACGAGATACCTCAGAAACAAAAGCCCGACCAACCCAACCGTCGCCAATCCCAATGCTATCAGCAATGCCCTCGCACTCCTAGGTCTGGACATCTGAGTCTCCCGTCTCGATTTGCTCCAGAATCCTGTCAACCTGAGCGACGAGCTCCGCCTCAGAACCCGTATTGTCAATCGTGCGATCTGCGCGGCGCATCTTCTCCCTCAACGGGATCTGCGCGGCAATTCGTTCCCTGATCTCGCACTCTGTCAAACCGTCCCGCCGCGTCAGACGCTCGATGCGCTGCGGCAGGTCACACCACACCGCCCAGACTTCATCGCACCAGTCCTGCATGCCCACCTCAAAGAGCAGCGGTACATCCAGTGCAATTACTTCCGGTCCATCCTCAGGCCGACGCCTGTATGACGCTATTTTTGACCTGATGCGCTCCAGTACCGCAGGGTGCACGATGTCTTCCAGACGTCTGCGGGCTGCCGGGTCCTGGAATACTTTCTCGGCGAGTCTTCGCCTGTCAATCTCTCCATTCGCGGTGAGCAGATCGTGCCCGAATTCTTCGACCACCTCATCGAACACTGCCTTGCCGGGGCGCAGCAATCGGCGGGCTATTTCGTCCGCGTCGATGACTGCAGCGCCCCTGCGGTCCAAAATACCGGCAACAGAGCTCTTTCCCGAACCCAGTCCGCCGGTGATTCCGATGATCATCGGGCAGTGATCACTCATCCTGCCTCCTCCCGGGGATCTTTTCAAAAGTACTGTCACGAAATCGCTTCTCGGAATGGGCCACCATGAGCCACTCGCCGTTTTCCCGCCGGCGAAGAGTCATCTCCCCGGTGAATGAATACCGATCGGTCAGCAGGCGCCGGCACTCTCTCATCTGTTGTTCATCTTCAAACACCATAGTAAAAGAGAACATATTGCACCCGGGTGAACCCCATCACCCGGTCCTCACCCCCATCTGTATCTATTCGGGCATCTGTTGGCAGGCGGCGCAGCAATGAGTGCCG
>PWGR01000150.1 GCA_003554565.1 Clostridia bacterium | reverse complement strand
GAAAACAGCGTCAGATAACGCAGCCAGCCGTAATTCGGCCCAACGTTCTTGAGCATGTTGATGACAAAAAAGAGCACCGGAATTCCACCACCCAGAGCCAGGGAATACCTGGTGTCGTCAAAGAGGCACGAAAACAGAAAGCATATGCCGCTGAGAGCAAGGAAAAATGCGACCGCTCCCACGTTAAGCAAAAGAAACATCTCTACGTCCAGCTCCCCCGGAAACATGGCCGCACTGAGCGCCAGCCCGCCGAGCGCCACAAGCGCAATCATTTCGGTAACACTGAGCACCAGATATACCGCCTGGGTGGTAACCACCCGCACTCGCGACTGCGGCGTGCTCAATAGATAAGTCATAGATCCGCGATCCACGTGGCCGGCCACCAGTCGGTTTGCCAGAATAATGCAGTAGATCATGGGGAACAGGAAGATGAGAAACTGGTAGTAGTACTGTCCCAGAAACGAAGTGAAGTCGGTCACTGCCACATCAAAACCCATGGCCGCCGCAAATTCCTCCGGGAGCATCTCTACCATGGCAAGCAGCTGCTCGATGCTCTCTGGATCATACATGGAGACTATTATCGCCAGGTACATGAACATAATGGCAAGGATGATTGCGCCGATGATCCAGTTCGATCTGGTTGTGTATTTCAGTAAGGTGCGGCTCATCGCTTCCCCGCCTCCCGCTCTTTTCGCCCGTAATACTGCATGAAGATCTGCTCGAGGCTCTGCGCCCCGACATCCAGCCCCAGGATCTGGTCGCAGTCTGCCAGCGCCCGGATCAGGGGTTCGTAGTCGCCGCTGATGAACACCTCCACGTGATTCTGACTCACCGACCCAATCTCAAGACCAGACGAGCGGAGAACATCCACATCTGCCCTCGAACCCACCGTGATGATGTAAGACCGGCGCTGCGATGTTTTCAGTGAGCGAACATCCTCCACCGCGGCAATCCTGCCCTCCCGAATGATGCCGGCACGGTCACAGGTACGTTCTATCTCCTCGAAACGATGCGAGGACATCAGTATGGTCTTGCCCCGCTCGCGTTCCTCCAGAATCAGCTCGACAAATGTATTCTGCATCAGGGGATCGAGGCCCGCAGTGGGTTCATCCAGGACGTATGCCTCGGGGTCATGCATAAAGGCAGCAACTATCGCCAACTTCTGCCGCATTCCCTTGGACATCCGGCGTATCTTCCCGGAAGTCTCCAGCTCAAACCGGTCAATCAATGTGAACCGGCGGGAATCATCCCTCTCCCTGCGCATCTCTTGCATGAAATCCAGAAACTGCGTACCGGTCATATCAGGGAAAAAGGCCGTCTCTTCCGGCAGGTACCCGAGCGACTCCTGGATCCTGGCCGCATGACGCCAGCAATCCAGTCCTCCTATGGTGCAGTCGCCGCGGTCCGGCCGAATGAAACCCAGCAAATGTCTTATTGTGGTGGTCTTACCGGCGCCGTTGGGTCCAAGATAACCGAGTACCTCACCTCTCGCGACGGAGAGAGTGATGTCAAAAATCCCCTTTCCGCTCCTGTACTGTTTGGTAAGTCCAGCAACCTCAATCATGCGCGACCCCCGATCACTTGACAATCAGATCCAGTTTACTTCCACCCTATTCCCCAGGGACACCAGTGTCAATGGTCCGCGGTTCCCTGCCGATTTTCCCGACAACCCATAACATCAACCAGCGGGACGAGAGTATCACAATCTTTTCATTGAACATGCACCGGGCACCGGAGCAAACATAGCTCAGAAACGGATCCTTCAGGTCTGCTTGATCATCTGCAGGGCCAGGCGCAGGCTCCTCCGGGTCCAGGGTTTGAGCTCCTCCATTTTCACTGCCTCCTGGCATTTGACCCGCTGTATTCCGCCCACCTCGTCCGGATCAGCCGGGTGGGCCCGGCCCGCCCGGTAACGACAGAGGAATACCACATCGACAACCGGAACCCCGCAGGCATAGAAGAGCTTACTCTCGAGATAGAACATCTGTTCCTCGACGGATATGCCCACTTCCTCGCGAATCTCCCGGTGCAGGGTGGCCTCCAGGATGCCACCGCGCGGGGCTTCCAATTCAACTTTTCCACCGGGCAGGCTGAGCACGCCCGGCAGGTTCTCTTCCTTCTCGCTGCGCCGAGCCAGCAGCACATCCTCGCCGCAGAGGACGACTCCCTCGACATTGACGATCATGCGCCTCCCCTTCATTTCATACAGACCTCCATCATCACTCTTTCGGCACCGGGCGTCCGCTGTCCTCGCAGGTTTGAACACCCTGACTCGCGAACTATGGGGCAATTCGAAATGCAGTGATTATGAGAGAGGGAGATAACCGATGGCCAGCAGTGAGAAATGCCCCGGTACAGCCGATATTGTGGTGATAGGAGGGGGAGGAGCGGCGCTGATTGCCGCCATCCGGGCACGTGAGTTGGGCGCGGAGGTTCTCCTCGTAAGCAAAAAGCCCCCCGGACTTGCCTCCTGCACCGCCTACGCCGGAGGGGGGTTCACCGCCCCGGTGGGGGGAATGGAACGCGACGAGTACCTTGAGGCAGTCAGCATAACCGGCAGAAAACTGAATGACACCCGGCTGCTCAAAGTGATAGCAGATGAAAGCAGAAGAGCCTTCCGCAAAGCCGGGGACTGGGGGGTCGAGTTTCGCAAACGCCGCGGCGGTGCCTCCGTCCCCAATGAAATTGGAAAACCACTGCTGGGCGGCACCGGCCTCACTCTGCCGCTGGTGCGCCGGGCCAGAGACCTGGATATCACGATGTACCACCCCTTCACCGTCACCCGCATACTACAGACGGAACCGTCAGGTCCGGCATCCGGCGTCGAGGGATTGGGCAAAAATGGGGAGCCGCAGCAGATAAGGGCCCGGTCAGTGGTCCTTGCCACCGGAGGCGCCGGGAGGCTTTACGCAAGGACCGACAATCCCACAGGTATTGCAGGCGACGGGTACTCCCTGGCCCTTTTTGCCGGTGCCCGGCTGCGCGACATGGAGTTCGTGCAGTTTCACCCGCTGGGGTCAGTGCGCCATGGTGGAGCCAACTGGTTCATGCGCTGTACGGTACTGGAGCACGTGCGGCTCACAGACGGCAACGGCCGGGAGTTTCTGCCCCAGCTGATGGAGAAATGGGGGCTTCACACTGGCCGGGACCTGAACCGTTTCGCCCGCGATCGCCTTTCTTTGGCCATCGAGAGGCGCCGCAGCAGTACGGGTGCGGTGCGTCTGCACCTGGAGGAAGCTGGTCCATCCCTGCGGGCCGACCCTGAGATCGCCCACCGGGCCGCCCTGTTGGCCGGCGACAGGTCCGATCCCTGGAGGCCGGTAGAAGTTGCCCCGGTGCAGCACTTCCTCTCGGGGGGCGTGCTCATCGATGAGTGGGGACGGACAGACATTGCAAACCTCTACGCCCCCGGAGAGGTGGCCGGTGGCGTCCACGGGGCCAACCGCGTGGGGGGACACGCCCTCACCGAACTCCTGGTATTCGGCCTGCGGGCCGGTGAGGCCGCGGCCAAGGAAAGCAGACTCGGTATGCCCTTACCAGAAGATACCCGCATCCCCAGTCCGGGGAGGTGCTCCGGGATAGAAATCGCCACAACCGCACACATGACCCCGGCGGAACCGGTGGAAGGCTCGCCCTCTCTTTTGGATCTCATGCAGGATAATCTCGGGCCGATGCGCCGGGGAAAAGATATCCGCAGCACCCTTCAGGCCCTGCTGGACATGGCCGGCACCCGAACACCTGCAGGAGATCGCGGGCCGCTGTTTACAGCAGTCACTATCGCCGGCTCTGCCCTGGCCCGGCGGGAAAGCCGTGGCTGCCACTGGAGAGAGGACTTCCCACGGGAGGATGATCTCGCCCGGGTTTTTGCTGTGCAGCCCCATCTGTCTCATGAAGATGACGGCACCCTCGGGCTGAAGCTGCACATATGCCCACAGCCAGCGAACACAAACACCGAACCGGACTGATGAAAATCGAATGCAGAGTCGTAAAATGAGTGAACGGATGGAAGGTTAGATGGCCTGAAAGCTTCTGGTGGTTGCTCGTTTCACCACCGTGTCCCTGCAGATGGGCGGATACCACCCGGAGAATCACCTCGGGGCCGATCCGGCCGGATCGTTTGCAACTGGCTTGGCTGCGGCAGTCATTTTCGCAGCACGATCTCATTGCAGTTGCAACCCTATCGGGCATGGTTATGTCCATCGTTCTGATCGCCACCTCCACCGTTTTCAGGTGCATGCCCGCCCCAGACAGCGGTACAGAGACGGCTTCTCACCTGCCTTCAGGGGCAGCACGAAAGACATCTGTACAGAGACAGTTATCCTGGTTAGCTGGATATCCCGGTCAACGTACTCTTCCCGTCACTTCCCGCAGATCAAAGGGGCGATTGTAGTTCGAAAAGAAGATGACATCTTCTTTTCGCTCCATTTCTGCACCGAAGTAACCGGCAAATATCAGGCGAAACGTGTTGACCGGGGTAATGGAGGGGTAAAGATGATCGCGCACATCATCGGGTACCAACAGCGCATGGAGTATGCTGGAGCGCTCTCGCATGAAATCATCATCCGGGTCGCTCCAGCCACCGTCCGGGCGTTCTCCCAGAGAGGCTGTGCCGTGATCGGACTGAATGATAATGATCGGTTCGCTACCGGAATCGTACTGCGCCAGAATGTCCTTCAGCATCTGCTCCATCCGCCGGTTGACGTAACGCAGCTGTTCCAGGTAACCCTCGCGGTTCTTCCATACATCACCCGTCATCTCCAGTTCCGCTCTCTCTAAAGGATCACCATGGCGGTCAAACAGGTACGGGGGATGCGGGGGTAGTATGTGGGAGAAGACAAACCGGGGCCCGTCAACCTCCTCCGGCACCCGGGAAAGCGCAGAAAACGTCTCCAGCACTCGTGTCCGGGCACCATCACCTCCCAGGGCGGGCATCAATGGCGTCTGGTTTACGAGGGCTTCGGCAAACTCGTCTCCCAGCCGGCCGAAGAGGTAGTTGTCATCGGCCCGCAGGTTCTGAATGGTCGGGCCCCATCCTGAGTTGAAGTGGACGAACCGGTAGCCGTGTTCCTGAAGCGAGCGCGCCACCAGGTTATCCTCAATCAAACCGTGCGGCACCGTCAGGTCCCGCGAATCTCTGCCCGGCACCTCCGTAAGATCATCAAGATGACGCATGTTGAGGGATGAGGACAGAGAAAGCGTTGTCATTGGGTAGTTGCTGCGGCTGTCCTCAGCGACGAAGAACCCCAGGTCCCGCAGGGCCTCAATGAAGTAGCTGTTGTCGTAACCATAAACTTCCTTCAGGGTAGAGCTGCTGGGATACCCGTCGGGTATGATGTAGTAGATGTCGCGGGGTGAGTCTCCTACGTCCAGCTGAACCGGGGGTTCCTCACCGTACATCTCCGCGTGCCTGCGGGCCAGCACCTCACCCTGCACCGTACTGAAGACGAGGTTTGCGGCCACAATCACCATCAGGGAGATAGCTACTATGTTCAGAAACCGACCGGCGGGTTCCAGATCGCGCTGCGTGAGCACAAGCCGCCATACAGAAACGCAGAAGATCGCGATCCACAGGGCCAGAAGCGGGTAGTAAAACCCCGCTTCAGGAGTAAAAACGCGGGTCCCGGTAATGGCCGAGTGCACCCGTCCAAACGAAAAAAACAGGATCCAGAACAGACTGGCCGCCAGTGCGGCTCTCCCCCGGTCCGGCATCAGACGCAGACACACCACGTAAAGAAGCAGCGCGGCAGCGCCGACGATCAGAAGCGGCCACACCGCGTGCCGGAAACCGATCTGGCGGACGTTGTGCGAGTACAGGAAGAGCACCGCATAGAGGGCGAAGAGAACTGGATGAACGAACTTCCTCACGGGTGGTTCCCCTCCCGAAATAGATAGAGCACGCGTTCCGAATTTGGAATTACCTCCGCGTCCTCCACCGTGAAATGATCAGAGAAAGCTTTTTCAAACCCT
>PWGR01000312.1 GCA_003554565.1 Clostridia bacterium | reverse complement strand
TCACGTGGCCAGTGTACAGGTCCCACTGCTCAGAGATAAGAACATACAGGAGAGAATCAACCGCCTGGCGCTGGAAGCCAATGACCTGCGTTACGAAGCGTATCGATTAGAGCAGAGAGCCCTGCAGATGGTTAACGAACACGTTATCCACGTATAGAGAACCCGCTGCGGATACCTCATGTCCATATCCACCAGGTATACTTGGCGGGATCTCTGAGCCTGAGACGGGTTTACGCGATTTCACCCGTCGATCTGCAAGGAAGCCCTGAGGAGTGCTGCTCGGTAATGCGGCTGTTGCTGCAGTCGTCCCGGATCTCTTCCGGGGTTGGCACATTTCTGCAACCGTGGCGGGCTACTGGACATGGATGGAGGATAAAAGAATGCTCGATGATAGACTTTGGCGCCAGGTGTTGGGGATAGTGATGGCAGCCGCCGCATTTGCCACGTGGTACTACTGGGAGCCTTTAGGTGCCGATGCAGTGGTCATAAATCTGGTCTCCTGGGCCCAGAATTTCCGTGCAGTGGAGACAGTCTTCCGTGCGGCCACTTTCTTGGGGGACCATGAGTTCTACATGATTTTTCTGTCCATCCTTTTGTGGTGTGTCGATCGATCCCTTGGATTTTGGGCGGCAGTGGTACTGCTTCTGTCCGGTACCTATACCAATATGCTGAAGGACTTCTGGGCTCTGCCAAGACCGCAGATTCAGGGAATTACGCTTCCGGGCGGTTATGCCTTCCCCAGCGGACACACATTGACCGCCGTCACCCTCTGGGGCTACCTGGCTGTACGGCTATTCTCGCGCGTCATGCGCATCTGGATGGTATTTGCAATCGTTGCGGTGGGAATCTCGAGGATCGTCCTCGGTTATCATTACCCGCGCGATGTCACGGGAGGGGTGGCTCTGGGACTGGCTTTTCTGCTCGTGTACACCCAGGTAGAGAGACGCATCACGAAAAATGCATTGGTTACCGGTCAGCCATTTTATCTGCTTCTGGGCGCGTCATTATTCCTGCCGCTGCTTTTATACATCATATATCCAGGCGGGGATGCCCCGCTCTTGATGGGATTTCTCATGGGGGCGGGTGCTGGCTGGCTTCTGGAAAGACGCTGGGTCCGATCGAAGATATCTGGAAGATGGTATCAGTTGATACTGCGCCCTCTGGTAGGGCTGCCGGTCATGTTTGCCCTGGTTCTCGGGCTGGGAGGTATTATGCCTACCCACCCCACGCACCTCCAGCTGCTGCTTTATGCGGTGACCGGTCTCTGGGTAATGTTGGGTGCACCCGCTGTGTTTGCCGTCCTCGGTCTGGCCAGTCGTGCCACCGGTTCAAATGTCGAGGCGCGCTCCTGAATTCCGGGAGCGCTGTTGTTGAGGCGATGCGGCTGACCATATCCGGGGCGAGGCAGCTTACAGCGTTCATATGCAGTGCGACAGGTGTGCCCGGGAGAGCAGATGTTGATTTTGCCTGATGAACGGAGTGACGGGAACCTTGAATATCTTCAATTGGATAGAGCAGCACTTGAAGCCCGAACCAAGCACCACTGATGCCATGATCTATGATGATATGGAATCCCAATCAGATTGCTCTCTCATTGGAATATACCGGCCGTTCGATGGTACGAAGCGTTCGCACTGGTCGGAACGCGGATCTGTACTTGATTTTCTCTGCGCAACTGGGGGGGAAGGGCGAAGGCTCCTCGATTTCGGCCCAGGTGATGGATGGCCCTCCCTACTGCTGGCCCCGTATGCCCTGGAGGTGGTGGGATTGGATTCCTCTCGGAAACGAGTGCAGGTGTGCCGCACAAATGCACAGCGCATGGGCATCAACAATGCCTGGTTTCAACGCTACCGGACGGCTGACCCGATCCCTTTTCCGGCTGAGTCCTTCGATGGAGTGATCGCAGCCAGCTCAATTGAGCAGACTCCCGACCCGAAGGAGATACTGGCCGAGATCCACCGCATATTACGTCCCGGGGGTCGCCTGCGCATTTTCTATGAAGGGCTGGCGGGTTACCGGGGCGAAAGCGAACGGGATCTGGCAATTCTGGAGCAGGGACGTGCAGCGTGTAAGATGCTGCTGTACGATCGAGATATTGCCCGGGAGCGTGTCATTCAATACGCGATCGATCTACAGGTGTCCAAAAGTGATCTACTGGAGCGGCTCGGGACCGATCGTCCCGAATATTCCAATCTTACCGTCGAGATACTGCAGCGGATTGAGCCCATGATTGAAAGGACAAGAGTCGTCGAAACAATTCATCCGTCCGGTCAGACTTGGGTGCGGTGGCTGGGACAGGTCGGTTTTCGCTCGGTCCGACCTACCCACGACGGGAGCCGGGGAGCGGTGGTCATGTACGATCGACTCACTGGACCCAATCGTCCCATGGATGTTGGCGATGTCGATGACATGATTCGACCGGCGGTCGAACTGGCCGTCAATCTCGAGTGTCCGCTGCACCGAGATCCCCGCATTACCGCGACGAAATGAAGCTGGGACAGGTGTGAGAGCGCGAGGGTGGCCAGGGATATATACTGAAATTGTGCGCAATAATCTCCCGGTCCCGTCATAGTAATCGTCCGTAACATGCAGATAACGTGCGATACAGTTAGTATATATGATATTATACTGGACACTGGTGATATAGTATGTATAATGGCGTTACACAGCTATATTTGGGCACACTGGTACCAGGAGAGTTCGGTTAAATTGAATTTTGCTGCCCCTTACAGCCCCACCAGTTGCAGAGTCCGATCCGGATTCCACGCATGCCTTCTCAACGCGGCGGCAATGTTGGTGAAACCACGCAGCCGGAACAGGCTAATCGCCAGATTGCGCAACGTGGCAAAGACCTGGGGACCCGCTCCCGTACGGATCTGCGAAAGATCCTCGGCGAAGGTTACGTCCCGCACCCAAAACAGGGAGTTTTCGATCTGCCAATGGTTTCTTGCCAGCTCGAGAAGTTGTTTGCAATCGGCCTGTTGCGGGGTGAGACTGGTGATGCCGTAAGCTACCTCGCGAGATTCGTTTTCCCCCTGCAGATTGGTGGTGAGTCGTTCAATCCGAAATACTTGCCCCACGTGAGGAAACTGCAGGTAATCATTCAGCTGGGTGCTAACTCCAATGGTGCGGGTTTCGATGCGACCATGTCCCTTGTTTTGTTCAGTGTATTCAGGGGAAAAAATCGTCCTTTTGCAGCATCTTGATGTCCTGCAAAAGGCTCTTCTGGTTTCCCTTCACCGTGAAGAGATAGTCCGCTCCTTTTCTTTGCACCAGATAGGAGGCATGTTCCTTCTGTGCGTGCATCGCATCCGCGGTCACCACCTTGCCCTCAAGATCTAAAGGGCGGAGAGTGGGCTGAAAAGCCTTTATCTCATTGGTTTTGTCCCCCACTTCCTTTTGCGAGACAACCACACCTTCTTTGTGCAACAAGGCTGCCATCAGGTGCAGGGGCTGTCCATTTCTACCTCTGGCTCCCCGCAGTGTCTTGCCATCCACACTGATGGCGTCTCCCTCAGAGTGAGAATCGAGCCAGGTGCTGATCGTCTCATCCACCTGGTACGCGTCAATGGTCTGCAACATCCTTCGAATGGTGGGCTCGCTCGGTGGTATGTACCGGCGCTTGTCCTCATGATAACGACAGCCCAATCGCTGCAACTGCTTCTGTGAAAGGCTCTGCACCCATTCCCCCATGGCGACAAAACTCCGCGCGCCCGACAGCACGGCGCACACCGCAACCGCCAAGATACAGGTCTGATCGTGACGGATCCCCCTCGCCTTGCGGGGATCCTTTAACCTCTGCAAACGCTCCCAGAGACCGTCCGGTCCACGAATACGAAGCTGGTTGAGATCCACGGACCACTCATCTCCCTTCAACTCGGGGGAGAGAAAAAAGGCCGACAGTAGTTCGCGAGCATCCGGTCGCAAAGAGCGCACCAGTATGGTCTTTGTCTGTCCGTGATAATAGTACTTCCCGCTCCTGTACCCGAACCCGCGAGTCCGCCCCAGCGCCTTCCAGCCGGCCGCCCGATAACAAGTCCCAGAAAATCGCTTCTGATCAACAAAGGTCTCCGCCAAAACCACCGGATGAGCAAAGACGGCCCCCCAGTCTCCAGACAACCTCCTGACATTCAGAGCAAGAGTCTTGGAGGCCAGATTCCTGATCCTCACCCCCGGCAAGATCAAAAATCGCTGGTTGTTTACCACGTACTTCAACCGACGGTACTGCTGCTGAGCAGACCATCCGATCCACTGATCGCGAGGAGCACACTTGAAAGCAGAGGTAGCCCAACCAATCAGCGCCACCCACTTACCGTGAAGCAGAGCCACGTACTTCAACGACTTCCCGACTAACCTATTGAAGCCCAAATAGTGGTGTCGGGACATCAACTCGTCCCAAGTATCTTCCTCCTCGGGCTTTATGGGCCGGACAAAAAGTGAACTGAGATCGACCTTCTGCATCCAATACCCCCCATAATCTACTGCAAACAGTCTATCGCATCACAGGGGGAAACGCCAGACCATTGAGCAAATACCGTAACCGCAATACCTCTGCACCACTTTGACGATGCCCTGCACTGGTTAGCGTGGGTTCTTGTTTGTTTAAGTGAAGTGGTATATAGTAAACATACAAGTCGATATCAGTATCATGGTGTACGAGGCGGGTCGCTTCAAGCGACAAAGGCAAACGCATCGAAAGGTGCGGGCGCAAAGCCACGGGTCTAAAGCCCCATATGGGCCAGGACAGCCGGGTTACCGAAAGGAAACGAACCGCTTTTTTCTGTCTCCCATTCATGTCGTGGGGGGCGGCTCTCCTCTCGCCATCTGGAGAGGGGCCCTGCATGAGTCGCTTACTCAATATGAAAATCACGTTGGTTCTCGCGGTAGCTATACTGCTTCTTGCCTCGACAGCGCAGGCGGAAGCGGCACAGGCCGACGGGCACCTCTGGACCCTCAGAAGTGAACTGGAGCTCGAAAACGTGGGATCCACTGAGATGGAGGAGGTCCGCGTCCGGATTCCCCTGCTCGCTGAAGTTACCGGGCAAGGTGAGGTGGTGGACGAGCAGTTCAGCCTGCCTGTGGAGGATGTCGTTGAGTCGGAAGATGGTTCCCGGGAGGGGTTGTTCCTGCTTCCCGGGCTGGCGCCGGGTGAGAATATCACCCTTACATTCGAGTACCTGATCGATCCGCAGCTGGCATCCTCTGCAACAGGAGAAGGCGAGGAGCTGGGTAAAGATGAGGCAGAGCCGGTGAGTGACGATATTTCTGCCGCGGCCCGGCGGGTAGTTCGAAATAGTGAGGGGCGGGATGTCCGGTTTGCCGCCCTGCAGGAGTTTACGCACAACCACATCAGCTACGATCTGGAGTCTCCCTGGCGAAACGGGGACGCAGAGCAGGCGCTGAAGCAGGCCGAGGGTGTGTGCGAGGATTACGCACTACTTCTGGTGGCCCTTGCAAATGCGGCGGATATACCGGCGCGAACAGTCTACGGGTATGTACGAGCACCGAGCTCGGAGTCCTGGACCCGGCACACCTGGGTGGAATATCTCACTGAGGATGGACAGTGGATGGGCGCGGATCCGGCATTCTCGCGGACACCAGGGCTGGCAGATTCGATCGATTATGTGGCGCAGTGGTATGAGGACCGTCCGGTGCGGGTTACCCACACCGGGGGGCGCATAGCTGGGAGCCTGACGGATACTGTGGGCAGGATTGAACCAGATAATAGCGAGTGACATGCTTCCGCCCGGGTCGGGGGATGTCGCACAATGTGTGTGCTGGAGATTGCCGCACCTGCGGTGACAGCACTAAGAAAAGGCGGGAGGAATTGCTCCTCCCGCCTTTGATACTAAATGACCTCAGCAGCAGTGGCCGTCATTTTCTCTTCCTGCTCATCAGCCACCCACTGGTGAGAAGGCCGCTACCGAGGAGTACATAGAGGAGTCCGCTGCCGCCGGTGTGCGGCAGGGGGGCC
>PWGR01000213.1 GCA_003554565.1 Clostridia bacterium | reverse complement strand
TTCATACCCGTCGGTCGGTCCGGGTCAAGGTAAAACAACCTCTGCACCGATCCCTTGCCGAAGGTAGTGTTGCCGATCAGCGGCACGTCCATCTGCTCCCTGAGCGCGCCGGCCAGGATCTCTCCCCCGCTGGCAGTAAACTCATTGACCAGCACCACCAGCGGCTTGGGGTATGCATCGCCCCCGACGTGGATTTCGTCCGATTCATCGCCCCTACCCACCACGTGCAGCACGACTCCCTCCGGCAGAAAGATGTCAGCCACGGTGATGCAGTCCTCCAGGGTCCCACCGGGATTATTACGCAAATCAATGATGATGCTCGAAACATTCTGGTCCTCAAGATCGTTGAGATGCTCATGCACCTGGTCAGGGGTCCTCCCGGTGAAGCGCGTAATGCTCAAAACGCCCACATCGCCATCTACCACCTCGGAATCAACCGTGGGAATTTCCACCTCATCCCGCTCAAAACGAAAGGTCAGGAGTAAATCACCGTCATCAGCAGGTCGCTCGATCTCAACCTGCACCTCTTTGCCCACTGGACCGCGGATCATCTCCGCCACGTGCTCGGCAGACATTCCCACCACGTCAACGCCATCAACTGTCAGTACGCGGTCGCCCGGCCGCAGCCCGACTGGATCATCAGAGGCGGCACCCTCAAAGGGCGTAGTCGCCGCCGGTGTGCCCTCAAACGGCACCATAATCGTCACATATCCCTCGACATCCAGAATGGATGCACCGATACCCGAGTACTCTCCCTCGACCGTCTCCTGCCGGAAATCGGCCAGTGCCGAGGCATCGAAGTAGGTGGAATAGCGGTCCCCGGTGCTGGCTATCGCTCCCTCAATGGCGCCTTCGATCATTTTCTCGACATCGGCGGCATCCATATCCACATAGTTCTCTTTTATGAGGTTGATTGCCCGGACCAGCTCCGGGTAGTTATCTGCCTCCGTCACCACGTCACCGTTGGTGGGCTTATCTTCCACCAGATAGACATTAGCAAAACCGAATGTCAGCACCGCCGCGATCAGTACGGTAACAACGATGATCCCAGCGAGCTGTCCGGTGGTCAATCGTATCTGAGACCTGTGGTCTTGCTGCACCCTGTGACACCCTCTCTTTGGGGAGGATTGCGTGTCCTCTCTACAAGCTGGGTCTTCCAGTGAAGAAATCGCGGCAAAAAACTGCCGCGTCACCTCTCAGGATATTGGAACTGCGGGGAAATTTCCATACCGGACCGCCAGCGATGCGCGTGACAGGTCCGAGGGCTCATCCCACCTCATGCACAGCCAAAATGGTGCCGTCGGGCCGCATCTCGGATCTCATGAGACCCGCAAGCCTGGGCAAAACAGCCCCCAATACAGGTCTGTGCCGGATGAGCATGGCACCTCATCCCCCGCAGTCTCCCTCGCGGCGGCGGGTCAGCGTAGCAGAATGGCGCGACCCACCGAAGCCGCAGCCGTACATTGATCAGAGTATGCTCAGATACCGCTCTGCTGTATCAGGAAGCAGAGTGACCATCCGGGCAGGAGGCCGCTCCGGATCCAGGCGTCGTGCCAGGATATCCACGGCAGCGACGGCTGCTCCGGACGAGACCCCCACGAGCAGTCCCTCCATCTTCGCGAGACGGTCGACGAACTTCCAGGCCACCGACTCGGATATGGTGACTATTTCATCTATGATATCCCGGTCGACAATGTCAGGTACAAATCCGGCGCCTATTCCCTGTATCCCGTGCGAGCCGGACTGCCCGCAGGATAAAACAGGGGATTCCTCCGGCTCTACTGCAACGACCTGAACATCCTGCCACTGCCCCCTCAGCACCTGCCCGACTCCCATGATGGTGCCGCCCGTACCCACACCAAACACACAGTATTCCGCCGGCCCGCTGAGGTCTCGAAGTATCTCTTGCGCGGTGGTACGCCGGTGTATGTCGGGGTTGGCCGGGTTGCCGAACTGATCGGGCATGTAATGGCCGCATTGTTCGGCCATCTCCTGGGCCGCACGGACTGCTCCGTTCATTCCTTCATCCGCCGGGGTCAGCTCGACTTCGGCTCCGAGTAGAGTCAGCAGGCGCTGTCTTTCCTCCGACATGCTCTCGGGCATGGTCAAAATGAGGCGATAGCCCTTTGCCGCTGCCACAATAGCCAGCCCGATCCCCATGTTACCACTGGTGGGCTCGACAATGGTGCCGCCGGCTCGAAGCCAGCCCATCTCCTCAGCCCGCTGGATCATGGCCAGGGCCGGCCGATCCTTTACGCTTCCCCCGGGGTTGCTGGCCTCAATCTTGGCCCACACTTCTACGTTGTCCTGCGGAAAAATTCTATCAAGCCGCACCATGGGTGTGTCACCGATGGCGGCTAGTACTCCAGACTTCCGGCTCATAGTCACCTGTCATCCTTCCAGCCGGCAGTATCCGTACCGGCAATGTAATTTGACTCTCGCCTGCCACGTTTGACTACCTGCGCGGGAACTCCAACTGCGGTTGCACCGGGCGGAACCGACTCAAGAACCACGGCCCCCGCACCGATCCTGGCCCCGGAACCGATTCGCACTGCTCCCAGAACCTTCGCCCCAGCACCGATCAGAGCTCCTTCCCCCACGTCAGGGTGACGTTTCCCGCGATCATGCCCCACCCCGCCCAGAACCACGCCGGGATAGAGGGTAACCCCGCGTCCGATCCGCGTCGTCTCACCGATGACCACACCCATACCATGATCGATGAAGAAACCCCCTGCAATCTCCGCTCCCGGATGAATCTCCACGCCGGTGAACAGTCGGTTGAACCAGCTCACAAACTGTGACGGAAGAAACAGTCCCCACCGGTGGAGCCGGTGGGCTACACGATGCAGGACTACGGCGTGAAACCCGGGGTAGAACATGATGACTTGCAGGGCAGATAGGGCGGCAGGGTCGCTGCGTAAAGCCGCACGCATGTCCTGCTTCAGCGCTGCGAACAAGATGCATCCTCCATTCGTTCTTCACCACTCAAACCCGATTAAGTTTATCAGGATACTATTATATATACGTAGAAGATTACAGTCAACAAGCGTGTGGTTGGAGAGACTTTCCAGGGGTCCGCGCGGAGCTGGCCTGAATCACTCATATCGGGCAGTACTGGCGGGGCACCCGTCGGTCTGCGATCAGAAGATAGCTTTACAGGCAAAGGGACAGGAAAGCCTGATGGTTTCGGGATAAATGGAATCAAGACAGGAGGTGTTTCCTCTGGCCAAAGAGCGAGGGATGGCCTCCGGTGTGAAAGAAGCATACTCCTTCTTCTGCAGGAATGCATCCAGACTGCACCAGACCCATCGCTCCAGCCAGAGTCTTGGCGACGTATACCGTCTCACAGAAGATTCCTTCCGTTGAAGCCGCAGCTCGCGCAGCGCGAAGGGTGCCCTCGTCAGGAATGGCATAGCCCGGGCCCAGATACTCGTCGTACAACCGTACGGAAGAGAAAATCTCCTCACCGCGATACGAACACCGCAGAAGATCCAATGCTCCGAAGGCCAGAATCTCGAGGCGCTTCCGCAGCTCACACAGCGAATACTCCACACTTATGATGTGAACGGAAAACGGTGACCCCAACAGCGCATTGCCTGCCAACAGCCCGGCGGCAGTACCTCCCATAGCACCCACTATGACGACGTGATCGATGGGGATCTCATGCTCCTTCACTTGCCGGGCCAATTCGACTGCCGCCACGACGTACCCCAGTGACCCACGCGGGGTCGAACCGCCCCTCCGCACCACAAACGCTTCTCTCTCCATCTCGCAGGCAAGGTTCATGGCCCGTTGCTCACGCTCATTTTCGTCTGTGGGTCCGAGGTACCGCATTTCTGCGCCGGCCAGGTGGCTCAGCAGCGCATTTCCCGTCAGCTCCTCCGGAGGGTCGTCGTTATGCAGGATAACAGCCTGCAGCCCGAGGCGGGCGCAGGCCGCGGCAACCTGCGAACACAGATTGGACTCCAGTGCACCAGAGGCAATAACCGTCTCCACCTGCCGCTCGAGAGCCCTGCCGAGAAGAAACTCCAGACCTCGTGTCTTGTTGCCCCCCATACCCAGACCTGTCAGGTCATCTCTTTTGATGTAAAGGTGAGAACTCCCCATGTGCCCGGCCAGATTGGACAGCGGATGCAGCGGAGTGGGAAAGAGGCCCAGGCGGGCCCGTGGCTGCTCATTGAGTGCAGATGAGAGCGATTCCATTGAGCGGTCGACCGTAATCCCTCCTCAACGCGGCGGCAGGTATTCCGTCGGGTTTTGATGTTGGCCTTCCACGCGAACCTCGAAATGCAGGTGGGGACCGGTGGCCATACCGGTGGCCCCGCAGCGCGCAATGGGCTGCCCCATACTCACGGTGTCGCCGGGATTTACCAGGGTGCTGGAGTTGTGCGCGTAGAGCGTTGAGACCGTCGCCGTGTGCGCGACAATAACCGTCAGGCCGTACCCGCCCATCCAGCCAACATCCAGCACAGTCCCATCGCCGGCTGAGCGAATAACGGTACCTGTGGGCGCGGCCAT
This sequence comes from Clostridia bacterium, assembly GCA_003554565.1. Taxonomy (GTDB): domain Bacteria; phylum Bacillota; class Sulfobacillia; order SLMV01; family SLMV01; genus PWGR01. Next base: position 1,532 of record PWGR01000213.1, on the reverse strand, counting down.
GTCCACGCCGCTGTGCATCCGCTGCTCGCCCAGAATCGGATGATAGCGCATACCGTAACCGGAGGAGATGCGGAAGCTTCCCTCATCCATGGGCCACTCGAGATAGGGAATTCCCTCCTCCAGGGCCAGTTCTTCCTGCTTCTCGGTGATGCCCTGCGCAATCTCTTCCGAACGGCGCTCCATCTCGTCTATGGCTGCCCGGTATTCCTGTTCCCGGTCACTCAGCTGTTCCAGGTTGCTCTCATAACTGGCCACCTGTGCTTCCAGCTGCTCCTTGCGCTCAGCCACCGTATCAGCCCATTCGGCAGCCTCTTCTTCCTTGGCCAACCAGCTTTCCTTGTGCTCTTCAACCGTATCGCGCTGTTCACTCACTGCCTCAACTATGCTGACATCCTGATTGACGATCTCAGTCAACATCTGAAAACGCCGGACTAAGTCGGCGAAATCAGTGGCCGAGAGCAGGACCTCGAGGTAGCTCACCGTACCCAGCTCGTACATGGCCCGCACGCGACGATGCAGCAGATCTATCCGGCGTTCGAGCTCGGCCTCCTCTCTGGCAAGTGCCTCTGCTGCCTGCTTCACCTCCAGCTCGGCCAGTTCCAGGGCCAGTTTCGCCTCTTCCAGCTCCTCGCCGACCTTTTGCATCTTCCTTTCCGTCTCGCTCAGCTCCCGGGACAGTCCCGATTTTTCCTGCTGCAGGGGATGGATATCACTCTCGTAGCCTTCGATATTGCTCTCCGCCTCGGAGAGACGTTCGCGCAGTCGCTGTATCTCATCACGCAGCTGGGCCGCCCCGGCCTCCACCTCTCCTCCGGGCGAAGGGGCGTAGGCGAGTATCCCCGCGACTACCAGTGCAGCTGTCACCAGTCCAATCCATCGAGCGTTATGTACGAAAAATCCGACCATTGACATCTCTCCCACTCCATAGTTGGTAGTGCTTTCTCAATAACGCAGATACCGCCTGACGGAAAACCAGCTGCTGACGAAGCCGATCAGAGCGCCGCAGCCCAGAAGCAGCTGAAACAGGTTATCCAGCAGCGGCCTCGGTCCGACCAGCGGAACAAACGGCAGTGATCGCTGCGCCACATTGAACAGATCCGCATAACCCCAGGCGATGGCCCCACCTGACAGGGCGGCGCCGATCAACCCGAGGAGTGTACCCTCAAAGAGCAGCGGCCCGCTGATAAACCCGGAGGTGGCCCCTACCAGCCGCATGATCTCAATCTCCTTACGGCGGGCATAGATTGTGAGGCGGACAGTGTTGCTGATCAGCAGAAACGTAACTCCCGCCAGCAGAAAGACCAGGACGATTCCAGCTGTTCGCAGCGCCTCCGTCATGGCGTGAATTCTGTCCACCACATCCCGGTGGTAGTCCACCCTTTCCACACTCTCTATTCTCCCCAGCTCTTCTGCAACAGCCTCGGTGTCACCCGCACTCATCACCGTTACCTCAACCGAATCACGCAGGGGGTTGTCCTCCTCGACCGCCTCCAAGAGATCTGCCCGCTCCCCGAACTGCTCCCGGAGGCGAT
>PWGR01000151.1 GCA_003554565.1 Clostridia bacterium | reverse complement strand
CATCTGTGCAAAGGTCCGACCCGCCGGTTCGTAGAGAAAGAGCGGGTCATAACCGAATCCCCCTGCGCCTATGGGATCCTGAACCAGGCTGCCAAACACAGATGCCTCGCCGATCCAGACAGAGACCCCCTCGTCTGCAATCTCGAACCAGTCGCGTGAACGACACCTGCTCCACTCCGGCCTTCTCATGTGTATCTCAGGAACCACAAGAGCAATCGCACAGCTGAAGAAGGCAGTCCGGTTCTCGACACCCCGCATCCTCTCCAACAGTAGTGCATTGTTCTGTTCATCCGATGCTTCATCCCCTGCGAAACGGGCTGACCGAACTCCGGGTGCCCCGGCAAGGGCAGAGACTCCAATCCCGGAGTCATCTGCACAGCACGGCCGCTGCAGGTACCTGCAGGATAACAGTGCTTTTTCCAGGGCATTAGCAGCAAATGTCGACCCCGTCTCTGGTGCCACAGGCACATCTGGATAGTGGCCCAGGTGATCCACCGATATGGACGAATTCCCCAGGATACTGCGGATCTCCGATACTTTGTGTTCATTATGCGTGGCGACAGTTAGTCGTCTCACCGTTATTGCAGACCCTCCCGTCGTCATTCACTCAAACGCGCTATGCCGACTTGCACCTCATCCCACACGCTCCCTAGAGCATCCTGCTGGATTCTCGTGAGCGAGTCCAGGCCATCCGCGGCCATACCCATCATCCGATCAAACTCATCATGGCTGAAGGGGCTGCCCTCGGCCGCTCCCTGCACTTCCACCAGCCTTCCATCGCCTGTACCGACAATATTGAGATCCACCTGGGCGCGTGAATCCTCTGAGTAATCGAGATCCAGGAGAGGAATCCCCTCCACCAATCCGCAGCTGATCGCGGCCACGGAATTGTTCAAGGGAATGTGCGTAATAGTTCCAGATTTCATCATATCGTAAAGTGCATCCACCAGCGCAACAAAACTACCCGTTATGGAAACAGTACGCGTTCCCCCGTCCGCCTGTATCACGTCACAGTCCACCCACAGAGTATTCTCACCCAACTGCTCCAGCTCCACGATGGAGCGCAGGCACCTCCCGATGAGCCGCTGCACCTCCTGACTGCGGCCAGAGGGCTTATTGAGGTTCACCTCACGGATATTCCTGTCCTGGGTAGCCCTCGGCAGCATGCTGTACTCCGCCGTAATCCACCCCGCACCGCTACCGCGGCGCCAGTGCGGAACTCCGCCCTGCACACTCACGTTAACAATAACCTTGGTATCTCCGGCCCGCGCCAGCACCGATCCCTCAGGATACTTTATGAAACTTCGTTCAATCTCCATCTCGCGGATGTCAGTCGAAGTTCTCCCATCCGAGCGCACAAACTCCCAGTCAGACACCAAATTCTCCTTCCCTTTGCAGGACAATTAGATGCTTCCGCCGCACCGACGGCGGAATAGGCACCCACAATCACCTATCATTATAACGAAACTCGGGTTATCAGGCAGGTAGCCGGGAGTGTGAACTCAGTACCCGGCGAAAAACTGCTCCAGACCGGCGAGTACCGCCTCCGCTATCCGCTGCTGCACCTGCGGATCCAGGAGCAATCTCTCGTCTTCGGCCGAAGTAAGATACAGCGTCTCAAGCAACGCAGCCGGCATTTGTGCCTCGCGCAGCACGGCAAAGTCAGCTGTCCTGACTCCCCGATCGGGACGGCCCAGAACGCCGACCATCTGAGAGTGTATGGCCCTCGCCAGCATCTCGCTCGCTGGGTTGTTGCTCCGGTGATAATATGTTTCCGTCCCCTCGGCACGACGGTTGGGGTCCGCGTTCGCGTGGACAGAGATAAATACCTCGGCGCGACGGCCATTTGCCATGGCAGGCCGATCATATATATCCACAGTTTTATCCGTGGTCCGCGTCATTATCACCTCTGCACCCGCCCCTTCCAATACAGAGGCAACCTTCAGTGAAATGTCCAGGACAACATCCTTCTCTCTGACGCCGGAAGGACTTATTGCCCCCGGATCCCTCCCACCATGTCCGGGATCGACAACAATAACGTGGCCGGCGATAGAGGATCGCTCCAACGAAATTTCCGTAATGTACCCATCGGACACTTTCCGCTGCTCTAACACCGGGCTCAGGTCTTCATGAAGGTCAAGAACCAGGCGCAAACCGTCGAAAGAATCTCCATCGTCAAGGTGATGCCGGCCGATGCGATAACCCTTCAGGACATCTCCATCCACCGAAGCATCCCGTACATGCTCACTGCCCGCAGCGCCGACGAAATCAATCACCACCCGCGATGGATCCTGCAGAGTGAACATGCGTGGTATGAGCTCAATATTTGTCCTGGCACGGACCTCTCCGGAGTCGGTAACCTCAACTGAGCTGACCCTGGCAAACTGCATGTATAGACCGTCATCCTGCTCCGCAAAGGCGTACGCGCGTTCCTCCTGCAGGTCGACCGTAACAAAGTGCTCATCGTCGTTCATGGACGGGCGGAACTGGACACGTCCAACAGGCTTGTCCTCAGCAAAACTGTAGGGGCGGAGAACCTCCTCGGCAAACTCCACTCCCCTCAGGAGAAACGTCACCCGGTCGTCATCTTCGCGCAGGACTTCGTATTCGTAGCTCCCCGAGATTTCAAGATGCAGCCCGTAGCAGGAATCATTATCCGCAAATGAAACCCCCTGAATAACGGCGGCCGTAGAGGGGTCGCGGGATTCATCATCGTCGTCCTCTTCTTCGGGCTCCTCCCCGCCTTCTTCCTCCGGCTCTTTCCGGTCACTCTCTGCTGAAGCAATCAATGCCGTGCGGGTCTCGTGCTCCCAGTCGACCTCACTACCCAACGCTTCAGCAACAAACCGTATAGGGACCATTGCACGATCATATTCGGGATTTATGATGGGCGCAACATCCATCATGTGTTCCTCTCCATCGATGAGGGCCTTTTGCTCATCGATGGTCAGTATCACGGAAAATCCGTCCGATGGACGAACAATAAGCACCTGCCGAGTCTCCTGCAGCCAGTCAACTGTCCACCCGAGATTCTCGGATACGAATCGGACTGGCACCAGGATCCGGTCATCTGTGATGCGTGGCGGAACCTCAGAGGTAACTATTTCCCCGTCAATTGACAGGTTAACATCCTCCACAGCGGCAGCCTGAGTCGAAAAGGAAAATAGGCCCAGCAGGATAATGGCTGCAATGCAGACAGCAAGCAGAAAACACAAGCACTGCCGACGTGCAGCAGCTGAGTAGTTCTCACACATAGTGACGGTGCCCTCCCGGTGCGAATACAGGATATGACAGCCTCCTACCCCAACATAATGTAATCTTGCTAATATAGTAGATTCAACGCGATACTCCACGTTCCTTTGCGCGGCAGGTCGATGTAAACAAAGCGTAACTGACACATTACCTCAAAAAGTGAGTATCCCGGCCGCATAGAAGGGGCAGAGCATTCACCGCCCATCATTGCAGCACGGGTAGGTGGGTTGATCAAGTGATGGATGAGTTCTACCGGTGGATAAAACTCAGCTGCTCTGGAAGGTCTGGGTATACGAAGTTTGACAGGGTCACGCCCATCAGCCGCACGCCTCTGACCTCACCGAACAGCCCGGCCAGGAGGGCCAGCGCCTCGCTGGTTAACACCTCTTCATCCGCTGTCGCGGACGGAAGTGTACTTGAGCGAGTGACGTCGCGGAAACTGCTGACACGCACCTTTAACGTAACCGTCATGGCCGCCAGGTCATGCTGTCCCAATCGTTCGGCCAGTTCGCCCGTCATCAGGGATACATGATCCTTTAGATCCCTCGGATCCTGCACATCCTCGTGAAATGTTCGCTCCTGGCTCATGGACTTCGGCCTCCCGCGGTCCTCCACCCTGTCTCTGTACAGCCCGCGGCACAGGAGGTTCACATCCCAGGCCCGCGACTTACCCAGTATCCCTATCATCTGCTCCCGGGGTGCCCGGCAAAAATCGCGGCATGTATCCACCCCGTGACGGGCCAGTTCCCGGGCAGTCTGCGGCCCCACACCGGGAAGATCCCGGAGCTTCATGTCCGGCAGTACGCGACGCACTTTACTGGCGTCAAAAACAGTAAATCCTCCAGGTTTGTCCCACTCAGATGCCATTTTGGCCAGCGGCTTGCTGAAGGACAGACCCATTGAGCAACTCAACCGGGTGCGCTCCGATACAGTTTCCTTCAACGTACGGGCCAGGGAGACGGGATCACTGCAATCGGCCGGAATCTGCACGTAGGCCTCATCCAGGCCAACAGGCTGCACTCGTCTGTCCGGGGCATGCAGTATGTTCCTGATCTCCCTGCTTACGGTACGATACCTGGAAAAATCGGCCGGAAGAAAGACGGCCTCCGGACACAGTTGCCGTGCGCGATAGGAAGGCATGGCAGAATGAATGCCAAATCTCCGCGCCTCGTACGAGCAGGCCGCGACTACACCCCTGGACTCAGGAGATCCACCTACTACTACCGGCTTCCTTCTGAGAGACGGGGCATCGCGCTGCTCCACGGACGCGTAAAAGGCATCCATATCTACGTGCATAATGTCGGTCAGTATCTCCCTGTCGCCTCCTACATCCGACGCCCGGGGAATCAATGTCCGCACAGGTCTGTCACCCCCTGACAGTTACAGACTATCAAACATTTGTTCGATTGTGCAATATCTCTTTGATTTCAATGCGGCCACCAACTGGTGCTGCGTATGCTCCAGAATCGTTAACCGATGCGTCCGTCGGATAATCTTCTGCATTGTGAAAAATGACACCTGCTGTAATTTGCTGGCGACGGGGGGGAAATGCTGCATGAATGTTTGCTCCTGGATTCCTGCTATCCTGACACTTCTCCTTAGCTGTCATTGCCATCACCCTTGGCATCAAACTCCTTCACAAAAGACTCAGACTTCTCAATCTTTTCATAGGTTCTGGTTATCCCAGTTGGGTTTGCTCTCTTGATCCCGGTATCCTGACCTCACATCTGAAAACCTATCCGTCAAAGCCAGCCGCTTCCGTACCTTTCTCTGTCATGTACACTCAATCCAGTATCGCCGCTGCTATTCGTCCCACCGGTGAGAACAATGCAATTCTTCCAGTATCTTTGATCTGAATTCAACCGTGCCGCTGATTTCTTCTTGACACAAAATGCTGCAGGTCAATTGAGATTATTCATTTAGAACCGGGTCACTGTATCAAGATTCAACTTGCTGCGAAATTTGATTCGACCCTCACGGGAACTGCCAACCCTGAACACTCGCTCACTGCAGGCGCACACATGTTAAAGGGCCGGCTGACAATCCCGGCCCTGAAATGATGTAACTTTCGTTTAATTTGGTGGAGGTGTCGGGGAGTCGCACCCCGAGTGTCCGAATCCTGCAACACGGACCGCTACAGGCTTAGTCCGCGTTCTTTGTCTGGCGCAGCTGGGCTTCCACGGACAGAATCCCATCTGCGCAAGCCCGCATTAGTCTCGCACGACGGTCACGAGCATCCCGCCATGCCAGTCCATCTGAGTGTCGCCCAGTCCGCCCCGATGGACGGAGGACGGGTGGACGTAGCTGCTTTACGCAGCAGCTAGAGCGGTGTTTTCGTTGGCACTTAAATCAAGTTGCCGCCTTTTACCGAGCCTGCGGCGAGCTCGACCTGCTGCCCGTGCTCCATGGATCCGGAGCGACTCTACTCACCCCCAAGATTCTTTTGCTGTTTCCAGATGCACCCCTACCTTGGACTCACCATTATAAGTATAGCACAAAAACGATGTCAAGACGCTCAACGACGCCGCATCGCGCGCCGCATCTTCCTCTCTGCCGCCTCTCGCTTGATCTTTTCGCGCTTGTCAAATTCCCGGCGCCCCTTGGCAACTGCCAGCTCTACCTTCGCCCATCCTCGCTTGAAATACATGCGCAGCGGTATCAAAGTGTATCCCCGCTCACGCGTACGTCCATACAGGCGATCGATTTCCCGGCGGTGAAGCAGGAGCTTGCGGGGACGCTTCGGTTCGTGATTATATATGCTGCCCTGACGATACGGGCCGATGTGCATGTTGAAGAGAAAGACCTCGCCCGCCT
>PWGR01000001.1 GCA_003554565.1 Clostridia bacterium | reverse complement strand
ACAGATGGCCTGGATCATCGGTGCGGGGCCGCTTATGTAGTCCTCCGTCATGGGTATCCCCCCTCATTACCCATGATAAACAAAGGCAGAAAGAAAAGCTAGACAAATATTGGTAATTAGGGGACGAATCTGAGGATTATATTGCTAAATCTCAACTCCTGACGTGCTGAAAGCGGGATCTCGCTGAATCACAGACAGGATTCTGCTGCGTGGAGCATGCTGCCCCGGCGCGCAGAGGCGCCCCGGGGCAAACCCGGTCATTCGGCGTTCTCCCGGCCCTCTTCCTCGATAATCCCGCGAACCGCACGGAGCAGGGCTTCACTTGTGACCGTCGCCCCACCGTACGCATCAACGTCCAGCCGCTGTTCATCCACCATGGCTTTAATCACGCTGTCAATAGCGGGTTCGGCCATATCCGGGGTCTCGTCGTGTTCAATCACCACAACCCTCTTCAGCTGGCCATCACGAAATTCCACTTCAACCTCAATATCTCCCCCGAACCCTTCACTGCGACCAGTGAACACTCCGTCTGGAATGTCCAGCTCATCCAGCTCCACAGCATCCTCGTCATTGAGCGTACTCTCGAGCGTGTTCTTGACTGCCTCGACTATACCGAGAGTGGTTTCTGTAGCCCCTGAATAGGCATCGACGACCACCTGCTGCTCGCTCAACATGGTCGAAGGAATCACCTCGAGGACATCCTGGACGTACGAGGGAATCTCATAGTGATCCACCACCTCAATGTGCACCAACTGGCCGTCCTGGACCTCAACTTCCACTGTTATGCTGCCATCGTATCCGGTACCCTCACCCCGGTACACCCCGTCAGGCACATCCGCGAGTTCGAAATCCGGCTCATCACCGCCCAGGGCAACCAGGGCGTCCTCCACTGCTCCAATGATGCCCTCGGTGGTCGCCGTGGCACCGGATACCACATCCACGTAAATCTCCTGGTATTCCTTCATATCGCTCGGGACGACTTCGATAGCCGGTTCGGCAATATCCGGAGTCTCATCGTGTTCGACCACATCTACGCGCTGCAGCCTACCTCCACTGACTTCTACTTCCACGCGGATATCATCGCGAAATCCACGCCCTGCCCCCTGATACACTCCGTCAGGCACATGGCTGAGGTCCACCTCAGTGCTTATGGCCTCACCGAGATAATCCCCCAGGTCCCCCAGTGCAGTCGATACGGCAGAACCAACCGCGCGCGATGATATCGTCGCTCCCGCAATACCATCTATGTCCTCGTCGAGCACCAGCTCATCGTCAAAACCTTTGCCCACGAACTGCTCCCGGAACCACTGCTCGTCGTTTACGCGGGAACCCAATCCGGGAGTCTCGGAATGCTCCAGGATACGAACAGGAGACATGACCTCAAATTCGGGATCAACCCCCACCAACGCAGTGATCTGATCGACGTATCCACCGGTCTCAACCATCACGGCATAGCCCGATAGTTCACCATCGTGGTAACCGACATATATCGTGCGGGAATCTGTTTCATCCTTGACATGGAATTCATCCGCCTCCGGCAGGACCTGCCGGAGGTTCTCCATCAGCCTCTGCTCCTGCTGCATGCCGATCACGGGACTGGTGATCTGATGTGTGCCCGCGAGCACAACTGCAGCAATCAGCGAGAGCGTCATGAGAAACAGCCCGATTTTCAGTATATGTGTGTACTGTTTCATAGCTATTCAGCTCCCCGATATCCGGCCAAGGCCTACGAAAGAGTGTTTATGCTTACGATAAGCTAGTTCACGTTGTATCTTTCACAAATACAGTGAAAAACGCGAAAACTTGACATATCTCCCGATGCTGCACCTCAATTATAGGACCGTGAACCGTCCCAAGTCAACAGATCACCGCTATTTTCCCTTTCCGGTTGTGGGATTTCAGTTCGGATGTGTTATACTGGTATCATAGATGTCGTGACCAGTTTCACAAGCTGGCAATTCAACACTAAAGCTGAGTACCCGCACATTTCGACCGAAGATTAGCCGCAACAGAGAGGAGCCTCGACCCGCATATGGGCCAAGAGCGGAAGCGAATTCGTGCACAGGCTGCATCTATCCGGGCAAAGAACGTGCGGACGTTCTGGATCAGCGAGCTTGCGCGTCGACTTGGAATTGAGGGGGATACTGCCCACGACATCGCAACAGACATACACGATTACCTGTCACAGAATAACGTGCTCCGGGAGCTGGGCACCATTTCCCTACCAGTAATCGCCGGCAGGAAATACAATGCAAAAAGAGATGCCTCCACCCTGCCCCGCAGGGAGGCGGCAGTTCAGCTGATAGCCAAAGATGATGCAGACATCCTTGAAGAATACGGTAACTCGGCCATGCTGACGGCCAGGATGGCCCGCATAATTGAAGATGCCTACTGGGCTGACGGCATCTTCAACGGACCCCTGCTGGCACTGCTGTTTCCGTTGAGTCTCCGCACTCTCCGCAGCAGGTTGAGGAAGCTGTGGGCACAAGGAGCAACCCTACCGCTGTGCGGAACCTCGCACAGGTATCGAAAGCAGTGGATAAACCTGCGGCCGGTCCTGGCTATCAGGCGCTACCTCCAGGGAGAAAAATCGGATGCGATAAGGCGATCGCTGCTGATCAGCCACGCACAGTGGAGCTGCTGGTGGGATCAATTCAGCCGGGTGTATCATTATAGAGAAGGGGAGGACGACTCCCAATCTCTCGCAGCAAAGATGAAGTATCCCGAGCCATTGATTGCCGAGTGGCTGGATCTGATCAGGGAACTCGAGCAGCCTGAGGAGTTCTCTGACCAACGCCTGATGCAGCTGATCGCTTCAGAACCATACGAAGACAGTCACGGGTCCTCAACACCACTCACCACCAGATACCTGTTCCATCGCTACGAACTGCCCGAATCCACCGCACAGGAGATCTTGCAGATGATGCGAGACTTCATCGCCGATATCGCCGAAAAAGGTAACGGGCAGGTCGTGCACTTTGCGGCCTGTTCCCAGGTCTACTCGTCACAAAGCCTGTTTGACTCCGAGCTGTGCGCAGTGTTTCTCAATTACATCACCGACGATGACTGGGAACGGGTTGATCTGCAGCGACCGACAGGCCTTCGAACAGAGAGGCTGAAGCGCCTGATAACCGAGGCCTACCTGCAGAACTCAGCGCTGGCACTTCCCGATACCGCCTTTTTACTCGGCATGTCCACGGATGCTGTCAGCAATGTACTGCGGAATGAGGAAGACACCTCACTTCTCATACGGGGACGAGTGACGATTCTCGAACCCGCCCTGCACCGGGCCGAAGAAGTCATTCGTATGTTTTGTGAGGAAGAACTGGACCTGGAGCAGATTTGCGAGAAGACTGGTTTCGAGCGTTCGCGCATCAAACAGTACCTGCGGCGTTTTTGCCAGGTCGTATCTCTCAAGCGCGACGGGGTTGAGGTATCGGAGGTTGCCCGGCGGGTGGGAATCTCTCCCCGGGCTGCCCAGTACTGCGCAAACTTATGTGATCGTCTGTCTGAGCAGATGGAAGGCGAAAAAATCCAGGAGCAGGCCTTCAATCGACTGAAGTCCAGATTTTCAGACGAACTGCTGCAGACCCAGCAAGATCAGAAAGAACCTGTATAGGTGACTTCCCCGGGCGGTATCCATAACAGTCCGGCAAAAAAGCGTGCTTTTCTGGGCACGCAGCGGACGGGGTAGATGTACGTTCGGCTGAGAAATCAGGTGGAGGTGAGCAACATGAATGAAGATAAAAAGCACATGAAGAGGTGTATCGAACTTGCCCGGTCGGCGCGCGATGCCGGGGATCACCCTTTTGGGGCGGTGCTTGTATCCGATTCAGGTGAGGTAATGGCAGAAGGACGCAATCGGGAGGAAACCAGATACGACGTAACATGGCATGCAGAAATCGCAGCAATAAGAAGGGGTACGGCCCTCAGGCAAAGCAACTGCCTGCAGGGAGCTACTCTGTACACCAACGGTGAGCCCTGCATAATGTGCTCTGCGGCCATCCGCAAGACGGGAATAACCCGGGTGGTGTTCGGGGCACATTCACGCAGCCCGTTCAGATCCGACCCCCATCCGCTCACGGATCCAGACTTCGGAGATACCTCTCCTCCCATCGTGGAGGGAGGGTTCATGGAGCAAGAATCTCTCAGCGTTCAGGAACGCATCGAGGATGGTTGAATAGGGAGACTATTCCCGGACTTCGGCGTCGCCGCTTTCCACCATGTCGCGGATGCGTTGTCTCAGGACGGGTTCGGTGTTGAGGGAGGGGTCCTCCAACACCTCGTCCAGCAGTGCCTCCAGGATTTCTCCCACTTCAGGCCCTGGATCTATACCCGCAACCTCCATGACATCATTCCCGTCGACCGCAAGATCACGCAGGCTGAAGGCTGAATCCTCCTCCAGTACCTTCGCAATCCGGTCCAGAAGGCGAATTGTGCCGCGCGAAAGCGGGCCACGCTTGGTTCCCGATCCCTCGCGGTCAGCAATACGCAGCTGTATAAGGTCATCGATATGCTCGAGCCCAACCCGGTTGATCAGCCGCCTTATGGCCGCGTCTTTCATCTCGGGATAGTGATGCAGTGCCATGTGATGCCGTATCAGGTGCGTGGTGCGCTCAATAGTCTGATTATCGTACCGCAGCCGGGACAGCATGCGGCGGGCAATCGCCGCCCCCACGACGTGGTGGTTGAAAAACCTGCGCTGACCCTCATCGTCCACGGAAAGACAGCGCGGCTTCCCCACATCGTGCAGCAGTGCGGCCAAGCGCAAAACCAGGCCGCTGCCGCAGAGCCGTGCCATGGCATCCAGCGTGCCCAGGGTGTGCTCCCACACTGTATAGGCGTGGTGTGGATTTTGCTCAACTCCGACTCCCTCCACCAGCTCCGGCCAGAACTGCTCCAGCAGCTCTGTCTGCTGCAGCATTCGCAGTCCACGTGCCGGCTGGGAAGACAGCAGTATGCGATTCAGCTCATATTGAATTCTCTCCACCGATACCTGCCGCAGCAGCCGTGCATTGTCTCTGATCGCGAGGAGAATATCTTCACCCACAGCAAAGTGCAACTGGGCAGCAAACCGTACCGCCCTGACCATCCGCAGGGCATCCTCATTGAAGCGCTCCGCCGCCTCCCCCACAGTGCGAATTCTACCGCAGGCGAGATCCTCCAGACCGCCGAATGGATCATGCAGCATCCCGCGCCGGTCCATAGCCATGGCGTTAATGGTGAAATCACGCCGCCCAAGGTCGTCCTCCAGGCGCCGCGAAAAGGTCACCCAGTCGGGGCGACGGTGATCGGAGTATTCTCCCTCCGTCCTGAAGGTCGTAACCTCCACGTGTGCATCACCCTGAACCACTGTGACCGTGCCATGTTCAATACCCGTGGGGAGGGGGCGCGAGAAACTGGACCGCACCTCCTCCGGCGTTAGCGACGAAGCCACATCCCAATCGTCCGGGGAACGATCCAGCATGAGATCACGCATACATCCACCGACAATAAAGCCCTCTCCCCCCCGTTTCTCAATCCGCCGCAGCACAGAGAGAACTGCGGGTGGGATAACCCCAGCGGCAAACCAGCGAATCCACCGCTGCCTCCACATCAGATGTGACCGCCTGAATCGTTCCTGGCACACTGCCCGTCACCTCACAAAAAGTGGGAGGCCTCTCGGCTGCTCCCACAAATCCTTCTGGACATGTCCGGATCTGACCGCCTATATCTCGCACCACCTGGGATCGATGTCCCTGATCGGCGTAAACATATACAGGTTCCGCGCATTACCCTCTTGGTCATTTTCTGCGTCGGGGCTGGCCCGTCCATAATCCACAGCGAAGTCGCGGTCTTCCTCGCCGTCCACGACCTTCTCCTCATCCTCGCCCCCCTCGACGGCACGGATGATCTTGCGCACTTCATCACCGTCTATGGTTTCAATCTCCAGCAAACGTTCCGCCAGGCGTTCGAATGCATCGCGGTTATCCTCGAGGAGGTCCCGTGCCCGGTCGTAGCAGTGGGCGATAATCTTTCTAATCTCCCGGTCGATAGCCGAGGCCACTTCCTCGCTGTAATTACGGTTGCGGGTAATATCACGCCCGAGGAAGGGATTTTCGGATTTGT
>PWGR01000303.1 GCA_003554565.1 Clostridia bacterium | reverse complement strand
CTGCTGGATGCGGCGGGCCTCGCGGATCTTGTCCTCGTCATCACTCAACCAACCCCCGGCGGCAGGTATGATACACCGGGAGAAATCCACCCGGTAGTTTGAGATCGCTGCACCCGGGCATACGTCCTCGCACTGCCGGCAGTCACCGCACGGTGCCGGCTCGAGGGGATCGTTCGGCTCGTCGAAGGCCAGCTCTGCATCTGTCAGCAGAAGGCCAAATCGAAGGTTTGATCCGTGCTGCGGGTGGGCCACCAGTGAGTTTCTTCCCACGTGACCGAGCCCTGCCAGCACCGCGGCCCGCTTTACGGGGACATCATCGGTGATCCGCGCTTCGCAGCCCTGTTCCCTGAACCAGTCCCGGAGACGATACTCCCGGTGGCTGAGGATCTCATAGTAGAAGCTGCCCCACAGGTTGTCCACCCGCACGAGGGCGTCGAATACCTCCTCGCGGCAGTGCAGCCCCAGCACCACCACGGATCGACACTCGGGCCATATCTCGTGTGGATGCGGCCAGTACTTCTCTGACTCCGCAGGTTTGCGTATCCTGGGGTACCTCTCGAACAGCCCCGGGTCGTCGATACCCAGCAGGGAGAACCCCATCTTTGTGGCCTGTCCCAACAGTTCGTCCTTCACGGTGACTAACCCCTTTCGCCCGTCGCGAAGCAGATGATCTGCTGCATGCGATATCGCACGGCTGCATTGTTACGTCAATTTCTGCAGGCAGATCAGAAAACCCTGCAGCGCACACCGAACCCCGTGCCGGCCCGTCGTCAAGCAATGACGGGAGGAGATGACCCGGTGCCACGTGGAGCAGGACCAAGCGTAGATTGCAAAAATCGACAACGCTGTGGGCAAACTGGTCTCATGGGCATTCAGGGCAATGGAGTCTGTACATAACAGCGCTTGCCCCTGGACAAATGCGTGTCACATTCGGGCCCGCAAACACCTTCGCTGTGTTGGGACTGGCTAACAGGGTGCCATGACACGAGATGGGTGCCCATCTTTCTTGTGGGATCACAGCCACTTTCGCGCCTGAGCGTCATAATCGCTGGCCACAGCAAGAAGGGATGAAACGCGCATCCCCTTGATTCGGTTCTGACGCACAATGCTGGTTGTTGACCTGGGAATCGACGCTGCCCCGGGGAGGAAGAAGGAACCTCACCGACCCCTCTGCACTTTCTGATTGCCTTCCCTGCAGTTCTATATTGCCACCTACACAGATAGCCTGAGGTCGGGCATACTGAGAGATCAGTATGTCTGAGCGACCTGACAAACGCTCCAGGACCCAGTCCGTGAGCGGAGGCGAATCCACAGGCTGTACCACAAGGGAATCCCATAGATGCATCGTCAATCGCGATCGGCGAGGATAACTGGGAGATCCGGGCAGGGAGGGCCAAGCCTCAGAGGTGGGGGCGAAGGCAGGATCGTGGACTGAGCGGCAGGGAGAAGATGTCCGCGGCCTCCCCGGTGTTCAGGGAGCGGCATGTGGAGAAGGCACAGTAGGAAAGCGGGGGAGACCCTACTCGCCGAAACGGGGCTATCCATAAGTGAGACCCACGAAGGGATAGCTTGGCGAGAGGGATTCGGATCGGGTAATAGAACCGCTGGCAGGGCCGAGACAACATTACTTGTGGTGCTTTCATCGGGATAATCATTGAGCCTCGCCATGGTCATGACCGCTCGCCCCCGGGATGATAAGTCTTGCCCGTCATGAGGGCAGTCG
This sequence comes from Clostridia bacterium, assembly GCA_003554565.1. GTDB lineage: Bacteria > Bacillota > Sulfobacillia > SLMV01 > SLMV01 > PWGR01. The sequence continues at coordinate 4,393 of PWGR01000303.1, read as the reverse complement.
GAATTCGCTGCATATTCTTGTTGACTTTTCCGCGGCTAAGCAGTAAACTTTACAATACAGGTAGCATTACTGGTTAGGTTTTGTTTCGACGCGCATGCAGCGCGGCGAGAAAGGGGGTTGGGACATTGTCCCTGTCGGAGAGCATCAAGAGTGCCGATTGGAAAACAGAGAAGCACGTGCCGGTGATCGAAGTCCCCGAGTCGGTGGAGGAGGGGCGGTCCATTGAGGTTGCAGTGTCTGTCGGAAAAGAGATACCCCATCCCAACACCGCAGAACATCATATCGCCTGGATGAAGATTTATTTTCATCCGGAAGGAGCGCAGTTCCCGGTGGAAATCGGTGATTACCGCAGTGCAGCGCATGGGGAGGCCGGTGAGGTAACGGCTGACCCGGCAGTTCGAGCACAGGTTCGATTCGGAAAGAGCGGGGTGCTCAGGGCTCTGAGTTACTGTAACCTGCACGGGTTGTGGGAATCTGAAGTGGATCTACAGATTGAGTGAGCCAGCGAGCTGGACTGAACCTCAACTGCCGGAGACGGGAGACCAGAAATGAAGATCTTGATCGTAGGAGGAGGACGCGCGGCTGTGTCGGCCGCGGGCGCGGCGCGTGAGGCCGACGATGGCGCAGAGATAACTGTAGTGGGCGCAGAGAAATTCCTGCCCTATTACCGCCCGCGCCTGTCGCACTCGCTCGGCGGAGATCTGGATCCGTCGTCCATCGCCATTCACCCAGGTAGCTGGTACGACGGGGAGGAGATCCAGCTGAGGACGGGCAGGGAGGTGGTCAGCGTCGACGCGGTGCGCCGCAGGGCAGTCATGGATGACGGGGAGGAGCTGTCCTGGGATGCGCTCATACTTGCCACGGGTGCGCGCCCCTTCGTACCGCCCGTATCAGGTGCGGGGCGGCCGGGAGTCTTCACCCTGCGCTCGTTGGTGGATCGAGAAGCAATTACTGCGGCCTCGCGGACGGCAGAGCGTGCGGTCATCATCGGGGGCGGAGTTCTGGGTTTGGAGGCGGCCTGGGCTCTCACCAAGGCAGGGCTGGAGGTTTCTGTCCTGGAGCGAGGCCCCCATCTCCTCGGGAAGATGCTGGATCCCGACGCGGCAGCGTTCCTTCACGCGATAGTAGAACGAAAGGGAGTTCGCCCGGTCTTCAAGGCATCGACTGAGGCCGTCGTCGGAACCGGAAGCTGCCCGGAGGATGAGAGCGAGCCGGTTGCTCTGGTTAAGCTGGAGGACGGCCGGGAGCTGCCGGCAGACCTGGTCCTCTTCTCTACAGGCATCCGGTCAGAGACGCGGCTGGCGGAGGAGCTGGGGCTGAAATGCGGTCGGGGTGTGCCGGTGGATGAGAGGATGCGGACGGAAATATCTGACGTCTATGCCTGCGGCGATGCTGCAGAATTCGACGGAGCGGTCGCCGGGTCATGGGAGATTGCGGATCGGCAGGGCAGCGTCGCCGGCTGCAACGCCGCTGGTGGCGAAACCGCCTACGCGTCTCCCGCTTTATCCCGCACGTTGATGGTGATGGGGACGCAGGTCTTCTCCGTCGGTGATATCACCGGGGATGAGATGTTTACTATCACCGACTGCGACCGAACCGGGGGCATATACCGGAGAATATGGCTGAAGAGCGGATCGATTTCTGGAGCAGTGCTCATCGGTGACGTCACTGGAAGTGGAGCAATAAGGGGAGCAATAGCCTCTGGCGTGCAGCTGGATCCGGGAACCACCCGGTCGGTCACGTCGTTGCTTGACGCCGTCTGGTGAAGGCAGCAAATAAATCTGCAGGAGGGATATACAGTGGATCTGAAAGGAAGCAAGACGGAAAAGAACTTGTGGGAAGCTTTTGCCGGGGAATCACAGGCCAGGAACAAGTACACCTTTTTTGCAGCGCAGGCCAAGAAGGATGGGTATCAGCAGATAGCCGGCATCTTCGAGCAGACGGCGAATGACGAGAAAGAACATGCCAAGCGCGCTTACAAGTTCCTCGACGAATTCGGGGATACCGCGAAGAATCTCGAGACAGCTGCGGACGGTGAGAACTACGAGTGGACCTCGATGTACGCTGAGTTTGCGGAGGTTGCCCGCACGGAGGGATTTGAGGAAATTGCCGAATTCTTCACGGAGGTGGCCGAAGTAGAAGAGGAGCACGAAAAGAGGTATCGCGCTCTCTTGCAGCGCGTGGAAGACGGCACCGTATTCGAGCGCGATCAAGAGGTGCGCTGGCACTGCAGAAACTGCGGGTACATCCACAGCGGTACGAAGGCACCGGAGATCTGCCCGGCCTGCGTGCATCCACAGTCCTTTTATGAGATCTACTGCGAGAACTTCTGAGTTGCTGAGTGCGGTTCGACCCGCCGGGGCTCCGCGGGCGCCGGCGGGTTCTGCCGATGTTTTCTCAATTGCATGGACAGTTCAACCAGGACATTTCCCGGTTATGCAGCGCGGTTTACGCTTTTTCACGTCCCGTAGGAGGCCGCGTTCGAGGTACAGGATCGATGCGCGATTTCCCATCGCTGGATCATTCTGTAATAGGATATGCCCTGCCCCTGCAGGTGCTCCGCGGGGATATGTTGGCCTCACTGCTGTTTCCATTCCGATGCCATTATGAGGGGAGAGCGCGGCTGATTGCTGTTGTTTATCCGCCATTTACCACAGCGGCATTTCCGGTGTTCTTTTTTGATATCTGCCTGCAGGCTTGGTGGCTGTGGAGGGCCCTCATCAGCACCTGTCGGACAATTGGTGCAGTGACTGATGGTTTTCTGCTGCAAGATTCGACTGGGCTCACATGATGTGCAGGATCACGACACGGAGCTAGGGCCTGGCTGATAAGTTCGCTGCATCTTGATTGAAGAAATCTCTTGACGTAGTTACCGTGACTGGGTAACATGAGGCTGAGTGAGATCTCACTCAGCCCGTTTGCTGCAGGTGCGTACGGGGGTGGATATGCTGGGGCGTGTGGGTGAGAGCTCACCCGGAAAGGGGTGTTCTCATGACGACACTTCTGCTGATAGCTGGCGCCGCGGGGCTGCTCTTGTGGTCCTACCTGCGCGATAGAGAGAAAACGGCGCAAAGTATTCGGCTGGCGAAAAAACAATTTCTCGGGACAGCCGGGCAGATCGGGGCCATTCTGGCCCTCATCGGGCTGGTGTTGGCCCTGGTGCCCGAGGAGTACATTCGAGCTCTTCTGGGCGGGGGGAGTGCAATAACGAGCACCATGTACGGCGCGGCGATTGGAACCGTGACAATATTGCCCGCCTTTGTTGCCTTCCCGCTGGCTGCCTCCCTGGTGGAGAGGGGTGCACACCTCGTTGCCGTGGCTGCGTTCATAACGACGCTGACCATGGTGGGCTTCGCGACGTTCCCCATTGAAGTGAGCTACTTCGGCAGGCGCTTTGCCCTTTTACGCAACGGGGCCAGCTTCATTGCAGCCATACTCATTGCCTTCGGGATGGTGATCCTGCTGTGAAATACTGGGTGAGCAAACACAGACTTGTGGTGTTGACCGCACTCGCATATGCAGTGACACTGGCACTGGATGCGGATCTGTTCTGGGTCGCACTGGGAAACATGTGGTTATACGTCCGGGAGATGCTGGAGATCCTGCCGGCAGTATTCGTTCTTTCCGCGCTGATCACGGTGTGGGTCCCACCCAGCGTTATCATGGAGAATTTCGGGGCTTCGTCGGGCGTGCGGGGCAAGCTCATATCTGTGCTGGTGGGCTCCGTCTCCGCCGGGCCCATCTATGCCGCTTTTCCCGTGACGCAGTCGCTGCTGCAGAAAGGGGCGAGCCTCGGAAATGTAGTTGTGATTATAAGTGCCTGGGCGGTGGTCAAGGTGCCCATGCTCATAGTCGAGGCCAGATTTCTGGGAATCGAGTTCGCTTTTGCCCGATACCTGTTTACTGTCCCGGCGATAATGGCCATTGGGGCACTGGTGGCCGCCCGCACCAGTCGTGATTCGGTGCTGCAAACCGGTTCTGAGCCGGGCCAGGAAGAGCCAGCAGAGGAAATAACCGCGGCACTGCCGGGACTGAACTGTGGGGCCTGCGGCTACGACGGCTGCCGCGCGTTTGGCCAGGCGGTCAGTGCGGGCGAGCAGGATCCGGACAGCTGCACTGCGGCGGACGAACAGACCCGTGAGCGGATCCGTGCTGTACGTAAGAAGGGCGAAGCGCACCGGAACGGTCCGGACCGCGGGTAAGCGCGTCGCTGAGCTTGTCCCCGACATGAATGGAGCCGGCTGCTGTTATCATGCGGCGCCAGATATTCGGTCCGTAGCAGCTACCCAGCGCCGGTGCGGGGTCTTATTTCGCCCTTGGGAAGGATTGTGCGTACATCCGGTGAATCATGCATGAGAGTAAACACTAAAAGATAGGCTCTTCTCCATTTGAG
>PWGR01000251.1 GCA_003554565.1 Clostridia bacterium | reverse complement strand
GTGAGAATAAGAGGAAAAAGGACAACGACTCGTCGGCTCCTGGTGGATATGGGGGGGTGAATGTATGACTGGTGAGTCTTCATCCTATCACAGCCTGAAATCGGTTGGACGCAAGACGGTCAGGCGGCGAAAATCACAATTCATCGGAACGGCATCCCCCGCTTCTGATGAGTCCACGGCCAGGGATATAATCGATCAGGTTTCCTCCAAGGTCCCCGATGCCTCACACCATGCCTATGCCTACCGGGTGGGAATTGACTCCGTGCGGGAAAGGTACTCGGACGACGGGGAGCCCTCGGGAACCGCGGGAATGCCTCTCCTGCAGCTTATGAGGGGAAGAGAATTGACCAATTCCATCATCGTGGTCTCCCGCATTTTCGGCGGCACTCTTCTCGGTACTGGCGGACTGGCACGCGCTTATGCCGATGCCGGTCGCGCGGCGGTAGAGGCGGCGGGCACCAGCCGCTACGTCCTGCATCAGATCCTCACTTGTCAGATCCCCTATCCACTCTGGGGACGGCTGGAGCACGCCATTCAGGAGGCTGACCATCTCCAGCTGGATGTGCAGTACGGCGCCGAGGTGACCCTTATGCTGGCGGTGGCCTGCGATCAGTTGGAGGCACTTTTAAATTGGATGGCGGAGGAAAGCTCGGACTCGATAGAGGTCGAAGAGCTAGACAGACGCTACCTGCCGTGGAACCAGTGACTGCACGGATGGAGGCGATGCATAGATGCAAGCACAGCAGCCCGTTCTGGTAGCAACGGCGACGGAGACCACTCCTGTCGATCGGCAGGCGGTCGACAGGGTACTGCAGGAGGAGGGAATGCTGCACCTGGTCCCCTGGCTGGGGTGGGATGAGGCGACAGAAGAAACTCTCGAGGTAATGAGCCAGGCATGCGGTCTTCTGGTACGCACCGGCACAGTGGACGGAGACCTCATGGACCGGTGTCCGCACCTGCAGGTAATAGCGCTGCACGGAGCGGGTGTGGACCAGGTGGATGTCCGGGCGGCGCACGAGCGGGGGATCACTGTGACCAATGTCCCGGGGGGCAATGCCCGGGCGGTGGCCGAGATGACCATCGGGTTGGCGCTGACACTCATGCGAGGTATTGTCCCTGCCAACGCGGCCATGAGCAGAGGCAATTGGGAAGCCGGCCTGCATACGGGCCGCCAGATCGCCGGGAGACGCTGGGGGATTCTCGGAATGGGTCTCATAGGAGGCATCGTCGCACGGCTGGCTCACTCCCTGGGCGCGGAGATCGTTTTTCACCACCCGAGGCCCCGCCCCGATCTCACCGACGGGCTTCCGACTGATGTTCGGGCAGTGTCATGGAAAGAAGTTCTCGAGAGCGCCGACATCCTGTCGGTTCACGTGCCCCTGACCGAAGATACCAGACACCTGATTGACGCGGCGGCCATCGGCCGGATGAAAGCGGGAGCATATCTGATAAACGTGGCCCGTGGGCCAGTGGTACAGGCCCACGCAGCTGCCCAGGCGGCTCACCGCGGACATCTCGGCGGGGTAGCACTGGATGTCTTCCACCGGGAGCCCGCACCAGCGGAGGACCTCGAGCCCCTGGTTGGAGAACGGGTCGTCCTGACGCCTCATCTGGCCGGCTCGACTGAGGAATGCCTGGAGGAGATTGCCCGGCGGGCGGCAGAGGATATTGTCCGGGTGTGGCGGGGGGAGCCGCCGGAGCATCCGGTAGCTGGCCCCTTCAGCTGAGGGACCAGCGTAGCACAATATTCCGTCGGAAGAAGGTGAGTGTTAACAGGGCAGACTGCAGGAGCCTTGCCCTGAAAAGGGGCTTTACCATCTTTGCGTTCCTCGTTCTGAGTGACGCCGATTCCCGATGTGGCGGGGGTTTACTCTAATATTTAATTGTCGGGCGAATAGCTGGAATGCCGGCGCCCGGCACACGGGGAACTCTGTGCTATTCCTTAGGGATGCCGTCAGCCATCTTTTTGACCACATCAGGTGACATGAACCCCTTGAGTATGTGCAGCCGCGATTGCACAGGCTAGCATCTAGGCCCTGGTTGACTCCGAGGAGCAAGCACACTGCGCAGCACAAGGGAGTATTGCAATCATGGACACAGCAAAAGTGGTGGGCAAACCGGCATTTGCATCCTTCATCGAGCGCCAGGCGGAGGAAGTGAGTGTGGTCGCCCCGGTAGCTCGCGCTGCAGGCGAGTTCTCCTACGGGGAAGTACAGGACGCCTCATCCCTGGAGGAAGAGGAGTACATACCGACACTGAGCTCTCCAAAGAAATACCTCCTCCCCCCACAGGAGGCGTTGTTCCGCTTCAGCTCTCCTGCCGATTCTGCCGTACATGAAGGCGAGGAGCTGGAGTACACCGCCGATGTCGAACAGAAGCGACGAATTTTGCTCGCTGTCCGGCCGTGCGATATTGCGGCCATTCATCGCATGGATCAGGTTTTTTCCGACACGGAGCCAGACCCTCATTATCTCGCAAGGCGCCGGGCCGCCATAATAATCGGTCTGGATTGTCTCGAACCATGTGATGAACTGGCCTTCTGTGCCGCAGTGGGTACGAGCGACGCAGACGAGGGATTCGATCTATTGCTGACAGACCTCGGGGAGGACTGGTTGGTGCGCGTCGGGACAGACCAGGGGGCAGAGCTGCTCGAAGAATGTCAGGAGATACGGGATGCAACTGAACAGGACCTGCAGAGACTAAAGGACGTGGTGCAAGCGAAGGAAAAGGTCTTTCGCAAGTGCCAGGAGCGTTTAGATTTCCCGGGTGAAGACATCCCCGAGGTTCTCGAAGGTTCGGAAGACAGCCCGGTCTGGGATGAATACGGTGATCGGTGCCTGGGGTGCGGCAGGTGCAATCTGGTCTGTCCGACCTGCTTCTGTTTTGATGTTGAGGATACTGTTTCCCTGGACCTGAAGGAGGGGGAGAGGACCAGAAGGTGGGATGGGTGCACCCTTCTTGAGTTTGCTGCGGTGGCAGGAGGAGAGAACTTCCGGCGAGAGCGCAGCGACCGACTCCGGCACATGTTCCTTCACAAGGGCAAGTATGGTCCGGAGCGGTACGGTGATTTGTACTGCATCGGGTGTGGGCGATGTGCGCGAACCTGTCTCGCGGGCATTGACCACCCGGAGGTATACAATGCTCTCATGCGGCATCGCGATAAGGGAGATGATCATGGATGACCCGCTCAGAACATCACGCAAAATCGCTGTATGTTCCGGAATCCGCAGAGATAGTCGACAGGAAAACCATGACGAATGACGAAACCTGGTATCATCTGAGGTTCAAATCGGGGCGCACACTGGGCCACGAACCGGGTCAGTTCGTGCAGGTGTCGATTCCCGGAGTGGGCGAGGCACCAATATCGATCACTTCACCGCCATCGATGACGGATGGGTTTGAGCTCTGCATACGGCATGTGGGGAACGTGACCAATGCCATACGACAGCTCGGAAAAGGCAATGTGGTGGGCATAAGAGGGCCGTTCGGCACCAGTTTTGATCTTGCAGCAGTGCGCGGATACGACATCCTGTTCGTCGCGGGTGGGCTGGGACTGGTTCCCCTGCGACCCGTGATTCACACAGCACTCGAGGAGCGGGACCAGTACGGCCGGATAATCATCTTTTACGGCACCCGTTCCCCCGATACGGTGCTGTACCGGGAAGATTTAAAGAAGTGGCAGTCCGATCCATCCGTGGACTGTCATATCACTGTGGATCTTGCCGACGATACCTGGAGAGGACACGTAGGGCTGGTTACCGAGCTGTTTCACCTGGTTTCGATGGACGGTGAAAATACGGGGGCTTTCATCTGCGGGCCGGACATCATGTTTCGTTTTGTGCTCGCGGAAGCCCGCGCCATCGGGATCTCCGATGACATGGTCTTTTTGTCTCTGGAGCGCCGGATGAAATGTGGAGTCGGTAAGTGCGGACACTGCCAGGAAGGACCCTTTTTTGTGTGCCGCGACGGTCCGTGCTTCTCATACGACCAGCTGCAGGAAACCCTGCAGCGGGAGTGGACAGAATGAAACCACGGGTAGGGATATTCAGCCTCTCGAGCTGCGAGGGATGTCAGCTGCAGATTCTCAACATGGAAGAGGAGCTGCTCGACCTTGTGCAGGCCATAGACCTGGTTTCCTTTCGGGAGGCAATGGATCCCATATCCGGCGAATATGATATAGCTCTTGTGGAAGGCGCGGTCACCCGTGAGTCAGAGATACCAGTCTTGCAAGAAATTCGCCGCAAGGCGGATGTTCTGGTGGCCATGGGGGCCTGTGCGGCAGCAGCCGGTGTAATCGGCCTGCGCAATCTCCGATCCCCTGAGGAGAACCTGCGTCGGGTGTATGGAGAGCACCCCGATGTCGCAGATGATGTCACGGTCGCGCGGCCGCTGGATGAAGTGGTGGAGGTCGATTATTATATCAGAAGCTGTCCGATTGACCGCGACGAGTTTCTGCACCTGATCAAATCGCTGCTGATGGGCAAAGAGCCCTATGATCCCAACTATCCGGTCTGTGTGGAGTGCCGGATTGACGAAAATGTCTGCCTGTACGACCTGAACGACGGGGAATTCTGTCAGGGGCCGGTGACGCGGGCGGGGTGTGGAGCGCTCTGCCCCGGATTCGGGTCCGCCTGCATGGGGTGTCGGGGCCTGGTTGATGACGCCAATGTGGAGTCGATGATCGATATCATGGTAGAGGCGGGAATTGACGAGAGAGAGGCGCGGCGGCGTCTGGAGTTGTTCCACGCGGGTCCGGAGGGAAAAAAGAATGACAATGGAGAAGACTGAGAAGGCTACGGAAAGAGAACTGAACATCAATGTCCATCACGTAACCCGACTCGAAGGACACGGAAACATCGTGGTTAATGTACGAAAAGGACGCCTGGAGAAGGCCGAGCTGCAGATTGTTGAATCGCCCCGGTTCTTTGAGTCCATACTGTTGGGCCGAAAGTGGCACGAAGCCCCCTACATAACGTCGCGCATATGCGGCATCTGCGCGGTGGGGCACGCCCAGGCTTCCATAGATGCACTGGAGGCCGCCTTCGACATAACTCCATCGAGGCAAACTCTCCGGTTGCGTAAGCTTCTCCTGCACGCCGAAATGATGCAGAGCCACTGGCTACATATATTCTTCCTGGCGGCGCCGGACTTCTTCGGGGCCGGCAGTGCAATAGCTCTGGTGGATGATCATCCCGAGCTCGTGCGCAGTGCTCTTCGGCTCAAAAAACTCGCCAACGATCTTGCAGATCTGATATGCGGGCGCAAGGTTCACCCGGTATCCATGAAGGTGAACGGGTTCTCGATGATCCCGGATGAGTCCGAGCTGGCGCGAGTACGAAAACGGCTCATTGCTGCCCGCGACGACGTATCGGCCGCTGTCGATCTGTTTGCTGCGCTGGATATACCGGACTTCGACCGCGAGACGGAATATGTGGCCCTGTACCGACCTGATCAGTACGCGTGGATTGACGGCAGGCTGCGTACTACTGACGGGTACGAGTATCCAGTACAGCAGTACCGGGATCTGACCAACGAGCGAGTCGTTCGCCACTCCACGGCCAAACATACGCGACACGCCCGAGATTCCTATATGGTGGGTGCGCTGGCCAGGACGAAAATAAACTTCTCCCTGCTGCGTCCGGAAGCGACCGAGGCGGCCTACCAGCTGGGACTTTCTCCGGACACTGTAAACCCGTACATGAACAATGTTGCCCAGCTGGTGGAAAGCATACACTGTCTCGAAGACTCCATTGAACGCATCGAGGACATTCTCACCGCAGGGCTGCGGGAGGAAAGGCGCGAAGTAGATGTCCGGGCGGGTCGGGGCGTGGGTGCAGCAGAGGTCCCGCGTGGTGTGCTGTTTCACGATTACGAAATTGATGACGAGGGTACCATTGGTGACGCAAACTGCATCATTCCAACGGCGCAAAATCTCGGAAATATAGAGGAGGATATGCGAGCACTGATTCCCGAAATAATGCATCGCTCAGAAGAGGACATCACACTTGCCCTGGAGATGCTGGTGCGCGCATATGACCCGTGTATATCGTGTTCGACACACCTGTTGGACGTATCCTTCGTGAAGTAGTTCGGGCCCTGCACCGCCCCGGG
>PWGR01000078.1 GCA_003554565.1 Clostridia bacterium | reverse complement strand
TTCGGGTTCACTGGAGCGCACTGCATCCTCCGACTGAAAGTTTCTGCGGGTGATGCCCCGTGAAGCCGCGCGTCACCTGCATCCAGCTCAATCACAGATTGAGCAGGCACCACTGTTTGTCAGTCGGGGCCGTGCCCATCTGCACACCTCTTTCATCGGATACCAGGATGTTATTTCCATGGTTGAAGCCGAATCCATTTTCCGGGTCGTACAGCCCCGGCTCATTGGAGAAGTGCATGCCCTTTTTCATCACGGTGTGATCTCCGAGGGCGTGATAGGGTGGCTGATGCCCCTCCATGCCCTCACCGTGCCCCGGGCGATGATAGATCAGATGGGCGCAGCCGTTTTTTACCTGATGCCGGTGTACTGCCTCGGCGACTCTTGCTCCGGTATTGCCTGCATACGATTTTTCTGCCTCTATGAAGTAGGATTCGGTATGTACCTCCCACACCCGCTCCCGGTAGTCGCTGTACGGACCGATCAGAAATGACCGGTACTGTTCCCCGCCGTAGCCGCCGATCCGCACCACCCCGGCCAGCTGCAGGGCGTCGCCGCGCTCGATTCGGGCCCAGCGGACCTGGTTGGGATGGGGGTAGGCGGTGACCCGTCCCGTGCGGCAGCCGACCCGGACCTCTATCCCCACCGCCTCATGCGGCAGGCCGCGGTGCGGGATGTCCTGCATTATGCGGTGCATCCCCCACTGCGTGGCCGCGTTGGCCAGCTCCCAATCCAGGATTCCCGGTCCCCGTTCCAGCAGGTAGTTGCGGGCAAAGGCGTGAATCTCCGACCAGTAGTCCATGGCCCGCTGTGTGAGCGCATTTTCCATTTCATCCTTTACCATCCGCCGCCTGATGAGGATGTCATACACATCCACGAACTTTGCATCAGGCATCGCCTTGGCCATCAGTCCGAACGGCCCACCGGAGGGCCGAAACGGTGCAGGGACGTGGATTCCACGGAACATGTCCAGATGTTCGGTTTCCTCCTGTCCCGGCAGTATGCCCAGCTCGCACATGCTACCGGCGTCTATGCCGATGGTGCGGTCGCCGTAACCCAGTCCGGACAGCACTTCTCCCCACCAGCGGAACAGATTGACCGTCGGGCCAGGGGTGGTCTCGCCCTCATTGGGCCGGGCTCCGGGAGCGTGGTGGTGGTCGAAATAGCTGAAGCTCTCCGTGCACCACCACCCCTGCACCAGGCTCTCGTCCAGGTAGGGATGGAGCCAGATGCAGGCGTCCTCTTCGTCCATGGGCAAAAAGCAGGCGAAGGGTCGTTCCGTGGTGGAGTGAAACAGGCCGGTAGCGTAAATGAGGTTCCACCGGTTGGTCAGAAAGATCCCTCCGTCGATACCGCGGGAGCGCGCCTCCTCCTTGATCTCCCCGATTTCTCTTTTGTACCAGGACAGGGGCAGCCGGTGAAAGTCGGCCGCCTCCGGCAGCTGGTCCCTTCGCTTTTTCTGCTCGATGCGCAGTAGGGTGAAGCTGTCGGATGCACTCTCGGCCCTGGCCATAGCCCTTCCGTCCGGCCGCGCCTCGGGTGCTCCGCCGGTACTGCATTCATCTGACATAAATGACATGAAAATTCCTCCTTTGGGGTGAGCTGCGGCGCTGTATCTGCGCCTTCCTTCTCCCGGTACTTCTTCCCGCATTGCGCAAGTCCTGCTGCTTGTGCGCATATGATGCGAATATCGTAGAAACTTTACAATCATCCTACGAATACATATTGATCCGCCGGTCAACCGTCTCCTCATGAAGTCCGGGGGGCAGTCCTTCTGTCCAGGCCCTTTTTGTGCATCATGATACTTGTCCGGAGACACATTCCCGACGATACTGATCGGAGCTCTGTCTTGCGCAGGGTGCGGAAGGCTCAGACCGGCATGACCACCGTCTGCGATAACACCCATCAATTCATGCCCGTCCCGGGATTGACATGCAGGTCACATGGATGCGGGAAATTGAACAGAGAGGGAGAATTTGATTCCAACGGGCAAATAAAAACAGGGCAGGGAAGATTGGCGGGACTCCCTTCATGTTCGAGAGACAAGGTATCTCTACACCGTTGACGGGGATGCGGAGGGATGGTTGAATGTACTGAAGACGGAAAGCGAAGTGACGGGCAACTATGCCAAGTGGCGATGGAACGAACAAGGGCAACGGAATCGTGCGCAAAGCTGAGGCGCTTACGGGTCGACTGGTGAACGGTCTGCAGGGTGTGTACTACGGCTGGGTAATTGTGGCGGTGGCGGCCCTGGGGGTGTTCATGTCAGGACCCGGGCAGACCTACTCTGTCTCTACCTTCATAGATCCCCTGATTGCCGATTTTGGTTGGAGCCGGGCGCAGGTCTCCGGAATGTACTCCGGCGGTACCCTCGCGGCAGGCTTCCTCATGACGGTGGTGGGGAGGCTGGTCGATCACAAGGGATACCGGACCATGCTGACGGCCATTGCCCTGTTCTTTGCCTGTGCCCTGTTCTTTATGAGCGGGGTCCAGTCGTTGACCGCCCTATTTTTCGGCTTCATGATGATCCGCACTTTCGGGCAGGGATCCCTGACCCTTATTCCCAACGCCATGGTGCCGCAGTGGTTCGTGCGCCGCCGGGGTAGGGTCATGAGCGTTCTGGCCATAGCTGGCGCGGCCAGCTCTGCGATCCTGCCCCTCGTAAATATCCAGCTCATCGACGGAATGGGCTGGAGATTTGCCTGGATATTCTGGGGATGCATTCTCGCCCTGGTTATGGCGCCTATTGCCTGGTACTTCACCCGGGAGCGACCGGAGGACCTGGGCCTGCTGCCGGACAATGCCACCCGTCCCTCCGGGGGCAGCTCCTCTGCGCCCGGATTTTCTGGGGATGAGGAGGAGTCGTGGGACGTGTCAGAAGTGCTGCGGACCGGGGCTTTCTGGATCGTCCTCTGCGTGGTTTCCATCCCCAGCATGGTCGGGACCGGCGCGCAGTTTCACCACATGTCCATTCTCACGGAAAATGGAGTATCGTTGGAAGTTGCCGCCGCGGTATTCACCGTTGCGGCGATCGCCCGGGTATGCATCACCCCGCTGGCCGGGTATGCCTGTGATCACTTCCGGATCAAGTTTGTGATAGCCGTCGGCATGATGATGCAGGCGGTCAACCTGTCCTATATGCTCTTTGTCACTTCCGGCGCCTCGGCGGTGGCACTCGGCGTGATTCAGGGAAGCCGCATGGCAGTGCTGCAGCTGGTCAATGGCGTGGTCTGGCCTCATTTCTTCGGCCGCCGTTACCTGGCGAGCATCCGCGGCGTGACCACCATGGCCATGGTGATCTCGTCGTCGCTCGGACCACTTCCGTTCGGCCTGGGCTACGATATCTTTGGCGGTTACTACGAGGTCCTGCTGCTAATGACCGCACTACCGCTTCTGGGCGGGGTGGCGGTGCTGTTTGTGCAGCGTCCCAAGAAGGTGCGCCGGACGGTCTGAATCGGCGCCCGGAGAGTCCTCCTCGTGCCGCCCGGTCAATCTGCCCGGATCCTGCGGGGGATGAGCACAGTGTGAAAGGGAGTGCGGTGTGGGGAGCCCTCCGCCGCCTGTACGGCGCGGCACCCGGGGCGCGCTATCCAGGACCAGAGAGTCACGGTGGCGTGCTGCACAGATGGGTCGCCCGGGGCACATATACCTCCCCGACGATCGGACAGTATGTGCCGGGCCGAGGCACTTGCAATCTGCCCCGCTTCTGCGCGGAACCACTGGTGCAGCCTCTGCACCCGCGCCCTGCTCTTGGGCAGGCGGGGTCGCGCGCTCTCTGGCGGCTCAGAGGAGAAGTGATTGGAGACCGCTGCGAACCCACGCGGGGTGTCCACTTGCACGCGTCCGGGTTCGGCCTCCACCCGGGCTATGCGCCCGCCCCGGTCCATCAACAGGTAGTTCACCGCGGAAGCGTGCGGCACCGACTGCAGGAAGCGGCAGGCTTCCCCTACCCCGTGAAAGCAATCCAGAATGCGGCGGGTTATGAGGGTGAACCTGAGGCCATCACCGCGCGGGCGGGCCGGCACGATGGCCGTCGCTACCGTCAGCCCAGACTCGTTGATCCCCCCGTAACGTCCTATCGGATGGTTGGTGAATCCCAGATGCGCCAGGCCCCGGGCCGGTAAAGGGCGGCAGACGCGCGTCCCCCGAGCGGCCTCCGGGCGGTAGTCCCAGTTCCGCCCGAACAGCGGGTACCCGTCTGCAGTATGTGTGCCCGAGCCGGCAAAAGCCGCGCAGCCGACGTCATCCCGTCCGACCAGGACCCTGCGCCTTACCAGGTGCGCGTTACCGCGGCAGCGCCCGATCAGGCAAGAGAGCTCTTCGGCCAGCTCCGGGGCATACTTGCGCAGCCGGTGCCCGGCCGTGCGGAGGTCGGCGGCAGAAGACTCCCGGTCGTGACTGGTCCCGCGCAGCGAGCGCACCTTTCTCTTTTGCTCCGGATGAGGTGACAGGTCCCGCACCTCCCGTCCTGGATGCATCGATCCAGTATCAACTAATACCTGTGCGGGGAAGATGCGTCAAGGGGTGGGGCACTGCCGGGTTTCAGGGTCGAAAACAGCGCGGTCGGAGGGGGAAGTGAAGCATTGCTGACTGGGCCCCGGGGCAGAGTGCTAACCGCCGCGGGTCGTGCATATCCATCTGTGCAAGCGGTCCGATCGCCGGGAGGTTGGATGGGAGGGCAATGGTCCGATGCCCACATCACATATGGAGGATTACCTGGAGCGCATGTACCGGCTGATTGAGGAGAAGGGATTTGCCCGGGCGGTGGACATCGCCGAGGCGTTGGAGATCCGACCCTCCTCTGTCACCCATATGCTGCAGCGTCTGGCCGAAAAGGGCTACGTCCGGTACGAGAAATACCGTGGGGTGCAGCTGACTACCGCCGGCCGCAAGATTGGGCGAAAGATGGCGGAGCGGCACCGGGACCTGACCCGGCTTCTGCGTCTCCTGGGTGTCAGAGACGAAAACATCATCTTCGAGGACGTAGAAGGCATCGAGCATCACCTCAGCAGTGAGAGCATGCAGCGAATCAGGGCCCTCGTGCAGTACGCCGAGGCTCACCCAGAGTGGTGGGCCCAGCTTCTCGACGACTCCTGAATGATCCATCACATGTGCGCACGACTAACTTTCTTCGATGCATACAATAATCAAGTGAAATCGGAGAGTAGGGAGGGCTTTTCCATGCGCAAGCTGATCGTCGGCATCGCCTGCGTACTGATCGTTGCCGTCTCCTTCGGGTCGTACGAGATCATCTCTGGAAGCCTCTCCGTCCCGGTCGCCGGGCGGGACGGCCCTGACCTGGAGCTGGTGGCTACCTATTCGGTCATATGCGACCTGGTCCGGCAGGTGGCCGGCGAGCGCGCGGTGGTGCACAGCCTGGTTCCACCCGGGCAGGACCCGCACACCTACGAACCGACCCCGACCGATCTACTGCAGGTCACCGCGGCAGACGGGGTGTTCTATCACGGTATGGACCTGGAACTGTGGTTTGATCGCTTCATGGCCGCCACCGGGGGAAAACCGGAAGTGTGGGCGGTCAGCAAGGGAGTGGAGCCCCTGTCCATTGATGGGGGAAGCTATGCCGGGTATCCGGACCCGCACGCCTGGATGGACGTCACTCTGGCACAGAAATACGTGGACAACATCTGTGACGGGTTGATTGATCTGGACCCCGGGGGCAAGGAGGTCTACCGGAGGAATGCCGACCGTTACCTGCGGAAGCTTGCGCTGCTAGATGACTGGATCCGGGTGCGGGTGCAGGAGATACCACCGGAGAACCGGCTCCTGCTCACCAGCGAAAACTCCTTTCAGTATTTTGCCCGCGCCTATGACTTCGAGATTCTCGGCTTCATTTATCATATTGCCCCCGAGGATGAGCCGCCGGCCCGGAGAGTGGCCGATCTGGTTGATTTGAGCCGGGAGGCGGACCTGCCCGCCGTCTTTGCCGAAACCACGGTTGAGCTGCGCCCACTCGAACAGATCGCCCGGGAAACGGGCGCGGAGTTGATTGACGACATATATGTTGACTCGCTCGGCCCGCCGGGCAGCGGCGCCGATAGTTACGTGCGTATGATGCGGCACAATGTTGAGCGATTTGTCGCCGGGCTCGGACCTTGATGCGGCGCGCAGTGGTGTGAGCCGTCGCTGCCG
>PWGR01000057.1 GCA_003554565.1 Clostridia bacterium | reverse complement strand
TCTCGGGGTCGGTACGGCCGAAGGCGCAGGTGCCCAGCTCCACGCCGCGCACCCCTCCCTCGAGGTAGAGTTCCACCACCAGTGCCTGGGCGGGAAACTCCGGTTGAGGAATGTGTGGCAAGAACTGTTTGGCATCTATGAAGACCCCGTGCCCTCCCGGCGGCTCGATGATAGGCACCCCGGCCCCGGCCAGCCGGCCCGCCAGGTGGCGCACCTGGCCTATGCGGTCCTCCAGGTAGTCCGCACCGGTGACCTCGCGCAGCCCCACTGACATGGCCTGCATGTCCCGACCGGCCATACCGCCATAGGTAATGTACCCTTCAAAGGGGATCTGCCACTGGATGGCCCGGTAGAACAGCTCCTCGTCCTGCAGGGCGAGAAATCCACCTATGTTCACCAGAGCATCTTTCTTTGCACTCATGGTGCATCCGTCGCCCCAGCTGAACATCTCCCGCACGATTTCACGGATGCTCTTGTCCCCGTAACCGTCCTCCCGCTCCCGGATGAAGAATGCATTTTCGGCAAACCGGGCGGCATCGAAGAACAGGGGCACCCCGTACTCTTGCGCGAGCCGCGCGGTCCCCCGGATGTTCTGCATGGATACCGGCTGTCCCCCGTTGTTGTTGCACGTTATGGTGAGCAGCACAAACGGCACCCGGTCCCGGTTTTCCGACAGCTCCGCCTCCAGCCGGCCCAGGTCGATATTCCCCTTGAACGAGGCATCAGATGAAACCCGGTAACCTTCCTGCACAACCAGGTTCACCGGCTCCGCTCTGTTCAACAGGATGTGTCCCTCGGTGGTGTCAAAGTGCATGTTCCCGGGCACCCTGTCGCCCGGCTCAACCAGCATACTCATCAATATGTTCTCCGCCGCCCGTCCCTGGTGGGTGGGCACCACGTGGGGATACCCGATAATCTCCTGTATCGTGTCCCTCATGTCGTCGTAGGAACTCGATCCAGCATACGCCTCATCTCCCAACAGCAGGGCGGCCCAGCCCTCCTGGCTCATGGCGGATGTCCCGCTGTCGGTGAGCAGATCGATGAAGACGTCCGATGAGCGCAGGCGGAAGACATTGAAACCCGCATCCTCGATCCGGCGCCTGCGCTCCTCCTGTGAGATGAGCTGTACCGGCTCTACCATCTTGATCCGATAAGGCTCGGCGTATTCCCGGCGGTCTCTCACCTCTAATTCGCTCCCTTCCCATCCACTGCCCGCAGAACCTCGCATTCATCCGGCAGCAGTTCTGTCTTTCGCTCCTCCGACAGATGATTCTCCCATCTCGCAAGCGCCGACAGGCACTCCCGGTACATGTTGAGGCGGGCCCGCACGCCCCGGGCCGCACCCATCTTGGCCTCCTTGGTATGGTGGGTCAGTCCCTCCAGGTAGGGCTCACCCACTGTCCACCCATTATGTTCTGCAAACCGGCTGAGAAATACCTCCACCCCGAACCTGCTCCACCAGAGACCGGGAAGACTCCGGACAAACGCATCGCTGAGGGCCCGCTGCCCGTTGAGGATGGAGAAAAAGCGCTGGGCCCAATCCACACGCTTGGTTCCCTGCACGAACTGCCCCACCGTCATGCCCATCCCGGGGTCCTCCTGCAGCGGCCGCAGGAGCCGGCTGATGTGCTCCCGGCGCAGTCCTATCAGGTCCGCGTCCAGAAAGACCCAGGAGCGGGCACGTTCGACATGGATGATTCCACTCTCCAGCGCCGCTCCTTTTCCCTCATTCCGTCTGTGCCTGAGGACCCCTACCGGGTACTGCAGAGCTCGTTCGGCCGTGGCATCAGTCGAACCATCATCAATCACTAAAATGCTGAGGCCGTCCATGCTGCAGACGACATCAAGCACAGTCGCTATTCTGGGCTCCTCATCGTAAGCGGGTATCAAAACTGCAGTGTCGATCATTGCCGTGGCACCTCTTCCCCTCTGCTACTGATCTCCCAGATCTTCTGCACCTGGGGACAAAACTCCTCCAGAGTGAAAGCCGCACGACAGGCACAGGGGAAGGGCTGATGCCGGGCGAAACCCGGCACCATTTCACACCTCGGTCACTGAGGCCGGCAGACCTGGCATCCATCGCAGACGCGCATCCGCTCGGCAAAGATTTCTCGGAGGGCAAATATGGCACCGAGAGAACTGCCGCTGCCTGCCGGGTCGTGCACCACCACCTCCCGGGGGCGGGCAATGATCAGGGCTGCCACCAGTGCATCGGGATAATCCGTTTCCCGCCGGGGCTCCCACGCCGGGAAGTCCTGCGGGAGATCCACATCTACCTCTCGTTGTTCATCATCCCAGAGGGTCCATTCTCCATCCGGCTGGACGCTCACATGAATTCTCTCCGGCGAATCGAGGCGGGGAAGGGCGAGGTACTGCAGGAGTTCCGTCCACTCCGTGTACTCACGGAAGATCAGCACATCACTGACTGCCTCCTCCACCCGGTAGTTCAGCGACTCGATGTATTCCTTGAGACGAAACGCCACAAAACCCTCGAGCGAAAGACGGTCGTTCTCCCGTAAGTAATCATAGAGCCGGCGGAGTATGAATCCCTTTCTGCGTATCTTCCTCCGCGTCATGTCATCTCCCGGGGCCATCTCGCCGGCTACTGCTTCCAGGACCTGTTCTCTCTCGCTGCCGTTCAGAAAATCGTACTTCCGGTCGAGAATGTCCTCGATCAGATCCGGTTCACAATCATTTACGATTGCGTCTGAAATGACATTGGCCACGCTATGCAGCAGCTCGCGCACCTCGCATGTCGACATGCGGGGATCGAGGTCCAGCTCGATTTCCATCACGTCCCCTGATCGCTCCATGCGTAGGATAGGTCCGCCGGAAGAGTCGCCCGTTCCGGATACATCCCGGATAAGGCGACCGCGGATGCGCTCCGCCCGGTCTATCTCCTGTACAGATATCCGCTTGCACCTCGTCATAAGAGACACCCTTCCGAACCGACGTCCTCAGATTATCCTATCCAGAATACGTCCGGGACGTCTCTACATCTGTCCGGAACCCGCACCCCGCAGTTATTATTCGTCCCCTATTGAACATCCCCCGACCCGGAGGCGGGGGATGTTCTGGAAAAATCCAAGTGTTTCTGCGTCATTCAGAAATCACCGCGCGACCCTTATAGTAGCCGCAGTTCGCGCATATGTGGTGCGGCCGTTTTGATTCGTGACACCTCGGGCACTCCACCAGGGTCAGGCCTTTGCCCTTGGCCTTCCAGTGGGCGCGACGACGATCGCGCCTGGCCCGGGAATGTTTCTTCTTGGGAACTGCCATTGCTCTCACCTACCTTACGCAGAAAATTTCCACAGATATTAACCGCCGCCCTCGCGGAGCGATTCCTTCAACTGCTCCAGTTTGGCCAGCCGTGGGTCAACATCTACCGGATCGCATTCACACGTCTCGCGATTCAAATCCGTACCGCATACCGGACACAAGCCCCGGCACCCGGGACGACAGGTGACCTTCAACGGGATCGCCAGGATAATTTCCTCACGAACTCTCGGAGTGACATCGATCTGGTCATCATCTCGCAACTCGGGAACAATTCCCTCCGCCCGCAGCCCCTGTTCATCCGTTTCGGACGGCCGGCGTCGACCAGTCCTGGGATCCGGGATCTCTACCGAAAAGTTGACGGGAACTGTAAGCTCCGCATCCACGAGACAGCGACTGCAGGTCGTAAAGACCACAGCCTCGCCATATCCCATCAGGTACCAGCCGTCATCCAGGCGATAGACATCGAAAGTCAACTCGGAGTGTTCGGCAACCTCCATGTCGTCGCCCCTCAGGTGAAAAGGCGGAATATCGACAGACAGAGTCCGCCGGAGCTGTCCTCCCGGTTCGTTCCGAATCGACTCCACGGGAATCATCATTGTCATAGTAGTCACTCTCCCAAATGCCACTCACCCATTTTATCGGCAAAGCTCAGGGTGTGCAAGGAAGCACCGCATCGCTCAAGCGGCCACAACCCTCCAGCTGCTGCTGGATGCGGAAAATTCGCGCAGGAAATCGATCGCCTCCTCCACAGTGTCCACTGGAACCACCTCGATATCCGTCCCGGGGGCCAGGGCATCCTGGTAGTTTTCGCGCGGGACGAGGAGAACCTCGGCGCCGGCCCGGGATGCCGTCCACGCCTTCATCCCCACCCCGCCCACCGACCCGACCTCTCCCCGGGTGTTTACGCTGCCGGTGGTGGCAATGTCTCTCTGCAAAAGCTCCCACTCGGGCCGCAAATGATCCACCAGAGTGAGTACGAAGGCCAGCCCGGCAGACGGGCCGCCGATCGCCCCCGCATTGATCTGCACATCCACCGGGAACTCGAACTGGACATCCCGTGTCAGCACCCCAATACCGATCATGGATCTTTCCGGGTCATCCGGGGACGACATCAGGGAAACCCTGACCTGATGCATTTCCCCGTCTCTCTCCAGTTCCAGTTCAAGCTCATCCCCCGCCTGGTAGCGACCGACAACATCCAGCAGGTCATCGGTTACCTGGATCACCTCGCCTGCCGCCCGCAGGATCACGTCACCGGGATGAATCTTATCCCTCGCCGGGGAATCCGACCGGACCGAGGCAACTTCCGCCCCATCACCGGTCACATTCACCTCCAACCCCGCCTCCCGCATCGCGGTGTAAACGGCAATCTGCTGGCTTTCCCGCATCATTTCCCGGCTTAGCTGTAGATATTCCTCAAAATCCTGGTCATCTTCCACATAGATGGTACGCGGGCGCAGCTCGGCCCGGGGATGCACCATCCCGTACAATGCAACCGCCAGGTTGGCTTCCCGGGTGTACACGGTGATGAGCATGGACTCACCGGTCCGGTGAGCCCCGACTTCCTCTCCCTCCACCGTAATCATGGGCGAAACAGCGACGGCCGATCCGGGACTGGTGAGCACATACCCGCTCGGCACGTACCAGAAAATTGCTGATACGATCAGAACAAACAGGACCGAACGGTAGTGTCGGACGAGCAGGGTCTTCAGCCTGCCGGCCAGTTTTGCCATCACCTTCCCTCCCTTCGGTTCTAAAACGGAGCAGGTAAGACATAGTAGTTCAATGCCGATTGGGGGTGACCTCAGTGACCCTCAGGGACAAAATCATCAACCTGCTCCTCTGCTCAGCCGCGGTCGCTGCCGTCATTGCCATGGTTTTACGCCCCGAGATCGCATACGATGCCGCGGTGGAGGGCCTCGAGACCTGGTGGGGAATTGTCTTTCCCGCACTCATGCCTTTTTTCATAGGCGCGCAGATCCTGCTCGGCCTCGGAATTGTGCATGCCATGGGCGTCATCCTGGAACCCATCATGCGCCCCCTGTTCAATGTACCGGGCTGTGGTTCCTTCGTTCTGGCCATGGGCCTCGCCTCCGGGTATCCGATCGGCGCGGTGCTCACCGGCAACATGCGCCGGGATTTCATGCTCAACCGCTACGAGGCGGAGCGGCTGGTCAGCATCGCCAATACGGCCGATCCACTCTTCATGTCCGGCGCCGTTGCTGTGGGGATTTTTCACAATCCCAATGTTGCTGCCCTGATCATGGTGGCCCATTACCTCTCCGCCCTGGCCAACGGGCTCATCGTGCGCTTTTACGCTCCCAACGCCCCCACATCTGAACCCACCCCCGACGCCAGAAAAGGGCCCGTTCTGTACCGGGCAGTGGGCGCACTCCTGGCCGCCCGGGAGCGCGACGGACGCCCCCTGGGGACTCTTCTGGGCGACGCTGTCCGCAAGTCCTTCGATACGCTGATATTGATAGGGGGACTCATCATCCTTATCTCCGTGGTGATCAATGTGCTTGAGGCCACCGCAGCTGCGGCAGTGCTGCACTACGCACTCGGGGGGGTACTGTCCGCCCTGCACCTGTCTTCTGAACTCGCAGGTGCCCTGACCCGTGGCCTCTTTGAAATCACCCTCGGGTGTCAGGCGGCCGGCACAGCACCCGCCGGCCTGTCGGATCGTCTCATAATAACCGGGGCCGTAATCGGGTGGAGCGGATTTTCCGTACACGCCCAGGTCGCCGCCCTGCTGCACGACACCGACATCAATATACTCCCGTACGTCTGCAGTCGGGCAGTACACGCCCTCCTCGCGGGCCTGACAACCTGGCTGCTTTTGCCCCTGGCTCCGGAGTTGGACGCACATGTGGCGGTCTTGTCCCCCGTTCTGCAGGCGAG
>PWGR01000307.1 GCA_003554565.1 Clostridia bacterium | reverse complement strand
CCTTGTCCCCGCCGCCCAGACGGCGCGCACGACCACCCGCCAACACCACTGCACCCGCGTCCTCGGTTCGCATTACACAGCCTCCTACGCTACTGGGCTACCTATGCTGCGCAATCTTCCTGCGGTCAAACAGCCCGGACTCAACACCATCATATCATATCGATCATCCGGCGGATTATTTCATCCGGCATTGCAGTGGCAGTGACGCCACGCATTGGAGTGATCCCGTCAGAAGGGGGCCCCGCCTTTTTCGCGGCGGGGCCCCGCACTTTGTGACCGATCAGCCCTGGTTGGGGCGAGCCGTCACCTGGTTTCGCACTTTGCAGCTACTTGCATTGCAACCTGTACCTACGCATCCTCTCCCGCCGGGGAGGGTTTGGGCTCACTGAAGGAGGGGCGCCTGGTTACCCTTTCAATGAACGGCACAAACGTGTTCATGATCAGGATAGAAAAGGCCACACCCTCGGTTGCGCCTACGCCAAACCGGAACACGGCCACCAGTACACCAATCGCGATACCAAAGACCCACTTCCCCTTGTTCTCTATAGGACTTGTTACCCAGTCAGTCGCCATGAAGAAGGCACCCAGCAGCAGCCCTCCGGTGAGCACGTCGTATATCGGATCAAACCCGGATATGAGCGACAGCACGAATACAGTGCCGATCATTGATACCGGGATGCGCCAGTTGATGTGTCCCCGGTAGAGTAGATACGCTCCTCCGAGAATCACGGCCAGGGCAGAAGTCTCCGATAGTGCCCCGCCCGGGAAGGCAAGGAGCATGGTACCATAGCCGGGTAAGGGGACTCCCTGCATCAGCATGGCCCTGGGAGTGGCCTGCGTCAGGACATCCAGGCTGCCAAAGTTGGGGCTCAACGGCGCCAGGTCCCTGCTCAGAAAGGCAAGCCAGGGGGCCAGAATTGTCGTTGCGACGTATCCGAACAGAGCCGGGTTAAACAGGTTCCAGCCAATACCGCCCATCAATTCCTTGGCGACACCCACAGCGAGGACTGTGGCCACCACCGCAGTCCACCAGGGTGTCGTGGGAGCAAACAGCAGGGCTACCAATAAGCCGGTCACGACGGCGCTGAGATCATGCAGGGTGTGTTTCTTTCTCATTGCGCCGCGGAATATGAGCTCTGTAAGGACAGCCGTAGCCACACACACGACCATCAGAAACGCCGCGTACAGATGGTAGAAGTATATGGACACGATGGACACAGGGATCAGTGCCAGCACTACATCGCGCATGGCCTGCGATACTGTGTTTTCCCGCTTCAGATGTGGCGGCGGCGTAGCGATCAGCTTACTCACCAAGCATCTCCTCCTTTTCTCATTCGTTCGTCACGCATGTGCCGTTACATCTCATCCACAATCGGCTTGGCGCGCTTGATGAAGTGGACAATAGGCCGATCTGCCGGGCACACATACGCACAGATACCGCATTCAATGCAGTCCCATATATCCCAGTCCTCAAGCTTTTCGTATATGCCGTGCTCGGCAAGTATGCTCAACTGGTTGGGATACAGCCAGTTCGGGCACCGTTCCACGCACAGACCACAGCGGACGCAGTCTGTGTACGAAACGTCCTCCCTGACCATATCCGGGGGCAGGACCAGCACTCCCGTGATGTTCTTGACCACAGGAACCCTGAGATCGCTCTGCGCGAGTCCGGTCATTGGCCCGCCAAAGATGACCTTGTGGCCCTCCAGCTCATCCGGGTCCACCCCGACTTCTCTGAGCACATGCTCGGCCGGAGTTCCCAGGCGCACGATGTAGTTGCCTGGCTCGGGCACGACCGGACCGCTGACGGTGACGATCCTCTCGATGAACGGCTTGCCATATACCACGGCCTCATATGCCGCAAAGGTCGTCCCGACATTACGCACGATGCATCCAAGAGCAGCCGAACGGGCGCCTCTCGGCACATCCCGGCCGGTGATGGTCTTGATCAGATAGGACTTGTATCCCTGGGGATACTTCACCGCCAGGGGCACGATCTCGAAATCGTCGCGGTCTTCCAGCTTGGTCGCGAGTACCTCGATCGCATCCATCTTGTTTGTCTCTATCCCTAGGTAGGTCTTCTTTGCCCCGATGCAGCGCATGAGTATCTCCGCGCCGGCTATGAGCTCATCTGCCTTCTCCACCATCAGTCGATGGTCGCAGGTCAGAAACGGCTCACACTCCGCTCCATTGAGGATCAGGGTATCGACTGGCTGGTCCGTGTTGATGTTTACATAGGTAGGAAAGGCGGCGCCTCCCATTCCCGCCAGCCCCGCTTCCTTGATAGCCTCCTTGAGCTCGTCGACCGACATCTCGTCCGGATCCCGCGTCTCCTGCGGGACGAACTCGCTGTGTTCCTGATCCGTCTCAATGACCACACTGTCCATCTCGCCGCCGTCGGAATGCGGCCTCGCCTCTATGGCCGTCACCGTACCGGCGACGCTGGCATGAATCGGCGCGCTGATGTATGCATCGGAGTCCCCGATCTTCTGTCCCACTTCAACCTTATCCCCTACTTCTACGAGGCAATCACAGGACGCTCCCACGTGCTGCTGCAAGGGAATGATAACTTCAGCAGGGGGAGCCATCCGACTGATGGGGATGTTGTCGGTAAAGCTCTTGTAGTGAGGTACGTGGGCCCCACCTTCAAAGGATTTACCTTCTCCTTCTTTGATGTCTTTGAGTTCCACTGTTTCACCTCCAAGGATGTACTACATGAGATCAGCTCTCTCCCCTGCGCTCCTCGCCCTTCGTGATTTCTTCTTTGGCCCGGAAGTTCTGCCACAGTCCAAAAGCGGCGCCCAGTACCATGAGAACCCGCAGGGGCTTGAAGACGTAGTTCCAGGCCCTGGCCCCCAGGGGTACGTAGGGATCATAGGGTAACGCGTGATTCTGGGGCACGTCCCGCAGGACATACATCATCCCGGTCCCATTGAGCTCTTCGAGCCCGTAGATCCTCGCCCGCGTGTCACCGTTGGCACGCAGATCTGCGACCCTGGCCTGCGCCTTCTTGATCAGGTCACTGCGATCCCCGTACTCGATCGCACCCGTCGGACAGGCTGTGGCACACGCCGGCTTGAGACCGTTGGCCACCCGGTCCTCACAGAATGTGCACTTCTGGGCCACATTCTCGCGCCGGTTAAAGCCTACGACGTTGAAGGTGCAGTTGGCTACGCAGTAGTTACAGCCAATGCATTTTTCTTCATCGATGACCACAGCACCAGTCTCCGAATGCGAAATTGCTCCCACCGGGCAGACCAGTTTGCAGGCCGCGTCGCTGCAGTGCACGCACCGCTGGTTTCCGAAATACCACCTGACCTCATCACCCACCTCGACCTCGTTGAAGGTCACCTTCATCCAGGTAATCGGGGAAAACCCCGGTGGGTTCTCATAGGTTCCGGTGAACTCGGTGTCCTCTGCCGGAAGCTGGTTCCACTGCTTGCAGGCCACCTGGCACGCACGACAGGCGGTACATTTTGACGTATCAATCAGCATCGATTTTGCCATGCAGCGTCCCCCCCGTTTCCTAATGTTGCACAGGAATGCCTTGTATTCCGGTATCGTCGTATTGGCGTCACCGATGGACGGAGTCACATCGTTGGCGATGTCCCCGGTCGACATTCCGGCGTAGCCCCAGTGCCAGGGCATACCGACGACTTCATGCTCTTCGCCCTGTATCTGCAGGGGTTTCACCCGTGGAGTGACGCAGGCAACCGCCTCGAACTCGCCCCGCGGGCTGGAGACGACCACCATGTCGCCGTTATCCACACCGATCTTGCTCGCCAGAGATGGGCTGATTTCCACGAACATGTCGGGCATGATCTCATTCAGCCAGGGCATGTTTCGCGTCACCATACCCGTCTGGTAGTGCTCGGTAAGCCGGTAGCTGGTAGCAATGTAGGGATATTCGTCACTATCGCCACGCATATCCGGATACCAGACCTTACTGACGGGATTGAACTGCCTTTCCGAAAGCATGTTCTCCACCGGACTCTCCCAGGGCTCGTAGTGTTCGGGGAATGGACCGTCGGCCATGGCTGGGCTGAAGAGCCGCCCCCCTCCCTCGGGGAGCATGATGAACGGTGCCTTCGCAGACTCCTCAGGCGGAATGGCGGTATTGAAGTCCGGCACATCGTAACCGGTCCACTCGCCATTTTCCAGCCACAGGAGCTTCCGGTCAGGACTCCAGGGGTTTCCTTCGGGATCGGCCGAACAGCGATTGTACAGGATGCGGCGGTTGACCGGCCACGCGAAAGACCATTCCGGGTTTGTTCCTATGCCTTCTTTCTCCCGGACACGACGCTTGGTCGGTGGGTCATTGACATCATTGTAATATCCACCGTACAGCCAGTTGCCGCAGGCCGTTCTGCCGTCATCTCTCAGGTGCGCAAAGCTCTCCAGTAGGTGTCCTGTCTGGGTATCGTAGCCATTGATCTCCATGGCCACTTTATTGGAGTCAGCATCTTCCCCGTAGTCCCAGTTCATGTCGAGAATCGGGGCGGCAAACGGACCAGGGTCATCTTCATAGACATCCCGAACGGCCCGGAATATTCGATCAGCTATCCACAGGTCGGGCTTGCAGTCTCCCGGCGGATCCTGCGCCTTGTAGCGCCACTGAATCCATCGCCCACTGTTGGAAATCGATCCATTGCGCTCGAAGTCCAGAGCCGCAGGCAGCAGGAACACCTCTGTGTCGATGCCCTCGGAATTAACGCCGGGCTCTTTCCAGAACGTGGCGGTTTCGTTTGCAAACACATCCACCGAAACCAACCAGTCCAGCTGCTGCAGGCCCTCACGTTTCTGCTTGGCACCCGAACCGCTGACGGCGGGGTTCTGCCCCCAGCAGAACAGACCATCAATATTGCCCCGTTCCATCTCGTAGAAGATGCCGATGTCAGAGCGATCCTTGTCATCCATCTTCGGGTGATAATCGTACGCGAAGTCATTATCAGCCGTGGCGTTCTCACCCCAGTAGGCCTTAAACAGGCTCACGAGATGGCTGGGACGATTAACGAGGAAGCCACTATCAGGTACCTCGGCATCAAGATAGCTGTCAAAAGTGGGGTGAGCCGCGGCACTTATGACGGGCAGATAGCCGGGAAGGAGGTGATACAACATGCACATATCGGTCGATCCCTGGACGTTGGATTCGCCCCGCTGTGCATTGACACCGCCCCCGGGCATTCCCATGTTGCCAAGGACCAGCTGCAGCACCGCACAAGCACGAACGCCCTGGGCCGCATCCGTGAACTGAGTCATTCCCATAGCGTACAGGATGGTACCGGCCTTACCGGTCTCACCAGTACTGCAGAAAAGCTCTGCCACTTCCTCGAACTTGTCCTCGGGACAGCCGGTGACCTCACTAACGGTTTTCACATCGTACCGCGAGTAGTGATCCCGCAGGAGCTGGAACACGCAGTTGGGATCCCGCATATCCTCGTCGGTGAGGATGTTCCCGTCCTCGTCCCGCTGGTAAGCCCACGTTTCGGTGTCGTAGGTGACTTGGCCGTCATCCAGCGGCTGGGCTCCGGAGAACAGTCCCTCATGGAAAGAGTAGTCCGGGTGGATCAGGTAGCTAGCATTTGTGTAGTTTCTGAGGTACTCGAGGTTGAAAAGCCCATTTTCCAGGGCATAGTTGATCATGCCGTTCAAAAAGGCGTTATTCGTCCCGGGACGCTGCGGCGCGTACACGTCGGCAACAGCGGCGGTGCGCGTAAAACGCGGGTCGGCAGCTATCAACTTCGCTCCCCGCTCTTCCCGGGCCTTTTCTACCCACTTCATGGAAACCGGGTGGTTCTCCGCCGTGTTCCCTCCGATATTGATGAACACATCAGCGTGCTGATAGTCGATCCAGTGATTACTCATCGCACCCCGGCCGAAGGAAGCCATCAGGCCGGCAACGGTAGAAGAATGGCACAGGCGGGCACAGTGATCCATGGTGATCACACCGAGACCCCGCATCATCTTGTGCAGCAGGTAGTTCTCCTCATTGTTAATAACCGCACTCCCCAGATGACCGATGGCCTTGGTGCGGTTCACTGTCACGCCGTTTTCATCCGTGGTCTCAAAGGTCTCATCCCGCGTTTTCTTGACCCGTTGGGCAATCTCCCTAAGAGCCCAATCCCAATCTTTCTCCTCCCAGTCCGACGCGCCCGGGGCACGGTAAAGGACCTTCGTCACCCGCTCAGGGTTGGGCTTGAGTTCGCCCTTGTCTG
>PWGR01000049.1 GCA_003554565.1 Clostridia bacterium | reverse complement strand
TCCTTTCATTGCGATCCGGGCGACTGATACAGTCGATGCAGTAGGAAATAGCTCACAGCTAATAAATGGCAGCTTGTTGTGTGCGCTTCCTTCACCTTTGTGGTAGTCTTTATCCTGATGAACAGTATTATTGCTCATTTACTCGAGTCGTATACTGCAGTCAACTGGGATGCGACGGTGCCTGCTGCAGACCCATAGTGCTCCGTGTTTTTCATTTTGAGCGCTTCATAAGATTGGTGCAGAAGGCGCTTGCGGTCTATCTCACAGCACCTGAAGGACGCAAAGACAAGATTAGAGGAGAATTTGGATCTTACCCAGTCTCCACCGGAGGCAGGTGGATCAGGAGGAGAGATTGCATGAGATCTTTCGCCAGTCGTATTGACGGAGTTGAGTATTCTGCGACGATTGAACTCAGTGACCGCATCAAGCAGATGCAGGCAGAAGGGCAAGACGTGATAACCATGGCGGCAGCGCGGCCGGATTTTGATACTCCCGATCTCGTAAAGGA
Source organism: Clostridia bacterium (assembly GCA_003554565.1). Taxonomy (GTDB): domain Bacteria; phylum Bacillota; class Sulfobacillia; order SLMV01; family SLMV01; genus PWGR01. The sequence continues at coordinate 5,717 of PWGR01000049.1, read as the reverse complement.
AGGCGCGGTAAGTGCGCTTCGTGTACCCAATGAGTATACGGCGTATTCAGAATCCCGCGGTCTGCTGGAACTGCGAGAAGCTGTGGCGGACAAGCTCCGGGACGAAAATGAACTGGACATAGATCCCGAGAGGGAGATTCTGATTACTGTCGGGGCGCGCGAGGCCATATTTCTCGCTCTGCAGGTGCTCGTCGAACCGGGAGATGAGGTTTTAGTGCTGGATCCCAGCTGGTTGACCTATCAGGCAGCCATTAAGCTCGCCGGTGGAATTCCGGTTCCGATTCCTCTTCGACCCGAAAATGACTACAGGCTGGATATTGACCGCATGAAATCTGCGTTGACCGATTCGGCGCGGGTGATGGTTCTGAATACGCCCAACAATCCTACCGGAGTGGTTTTCAGCAGGGATGAGATGCGGGCCATAGCTGAGACGGCGATGGAGAATGACCTTGTGGTCATAACAGATGAGATATATGAGCACTTCCTCTACGATGGAAGCGAACACGTGACCCTGGCCACTCTTCCCGGCATGAGAGAGCGTACCGTAACGACCAATGCATGCTCGAAGGCGTGGGCCATGACTGGTTGGCGGGTGGGCTATGGCGCCGGTCCGGCCGACATCATTGACCGGATGCTTCTTGTGCATCAGCACCTGGTGTCATCGCCCTGTGCTTTCGCCCAGAAAGGGGCCGTACTCGCCTTCACCGAAGCACGCGAGAATGTAAAGATGATGGTGCAGGCTTACAACCGGCGGCGAGAACTGCTGGCCGATGGGCTTGCCCGGCTGCCGGGGATTCGCTTCAGCCTTCCCGAGGGAGCATGTTTCTTCTTCCCGCAGTTTCCTGGACTGGACATGGACAGCCGCGAGCTCTCGCGCCAGTTCCTGGAGAGGGGCGCTATAGCGTTGACTCCCGGTGGCGCTTTTGGCCAGGAGGGCGAGGGACACCTCCGCATGTCCTTTGCGAGTGTGAACGAGAAACGAATCCCGGATGTGTTGGAGCGTATTGAGAAAGTGTTGAACGAGCTGCACAGCTAGATATACCGGGAATTCTTCTGTTTCAGGCCTGTCGGTGACTGCCATGAGATGGCGGCAGCAGTGCTTTCGTCCAGTGACAATTGCGCCCGGGGGCTTCGGCCGTGTTCGGGGCCCTTCAGGGCACCTGCCTCCTGCCCGACCTCCAGTCAGACGCAGAAATTTCATTCTTTGGACACCCGAATCCACCCAGATTCCCAATCCTTCGCCACCATGACAGGGTGTTGTCATACCCCCACGCTATACTTCGTACGGAGTCAATGCGAATCTTCTGTGCCCGTCGGAGATGATAGATGAGAGGAGTGGTGCTTCGTGGGTGGATTTGTCACACTTTTGGGTCTTTCTGGCCTCGTGCTGGGTATTATTGGTCTTGTCAAGGGAAGTGTGCCCCGGGTCAGGATAGCTAATCGCAGAGTGGCCGCGATAGTCTTAGTCGTCGGCCTGGTCCTCATTGGCGTGAGTGCTTCTCCACAGAAGCCGGGGGAGGCGCAGGACGAGCCAGTGCCAGTCGAAGAACCGGAGGAAGTCGAGGAGCCGGTAGAGGCAGAGCAGCCGGCGGAAGAAGAGCTGTTGGAGACTGAATTGACAGTTGCCCTGCAGGAGGAAGAGAAGGTCCTTATTGTCGAGGGGGACACGAACCTGCCGGACGGCAGTCTCATTGCGTGGGAAGCAGAACACCTGCAGAACCCAAACTTCTGGCAGGACGGTGATACAGCCGTTCAGGATGGAAATTGGGAGGCCACCGTAAATGTGGCCGATTGGCCTGCTGGTGAGATAGAGGTCTGGGCCGGATTTGATCCAGGGCAACCAGGGCAGGCCGACGATGCGGAGCAGCATGAAGACGCGGATGTTCGCGAGGGCATAGTATACATGCCACCACCATCTGTGTACGAGGGATCGGGAAGCGACTATTTTGCGATTGAACCTCCCGGGGACCCATTCATGTTGTCCATACAGGGGAATACGGCGAGTCGACATTTTGCTATCACCGGATACGACGCAGACGGTGCACGTACGGAGCTCTTCGTCAATACGACCGAGCCCTACGAAGGTATTACCCTGGATATGGAGGAGACCCGGCAGCTGGAGATAGATGCTCACGGGGAATGGCATATTGAGCTCCATTCGATCCTGGATGCCGAGACGGTATCCGTGCCTGGGGAAGTTGAGGGTGCAGGGGACTATGTGTTCATAACTGAGGGAGAACCGTCTGCAGCGGATATAGTGGGCAACAGACAGGAGCGTCACTTTGCCGTGCATGGCTATGGGCAGAGGCGCCACCTGTTGGTAAATACAACAGAGGAATATGATGGCCGAGTCAGGGTACCCGACGATGTCGCATTGTGGAAGATCACTGCGGTTGGAGAGTGGAACATTCATATAGAATAACTCTTGTGCGAAGAGTGCGCCACAAATTGCATCTGAAAGAAGGACGCAGCTGCCATTTATGGTGGAATAGTTCGGGGAGGCAGGACGCATATTCGGGACAGGAAGTAATATAGTTGATTAATTCTTCTTGACAAACACCTCCGATCCCAATACAGTAGTGCAAAACGACCTGAGAAGCTCTTATCCAGAGAGGCTGAGGGACTGGCCCGATGAAGCCCGGCAACCGGCGAGAGAAACTGCTCGCAAAGGTGCCAAATCCTGCGGCACTGGTGATGATGGTGTCGAGAGATGAGAGAAGACTGCACCCTCTGCAAGCCTCTTTCATCCGAAGAGGCTCTTTTATTTGCAGCCTCCTGGATTAGAGTTTCTTGCAATCCGGGAGGTTATCTACAGTGACTGACGCACCAGGATTTTCAACCCTACAGCTGCACGCTGGAGCGCACGACAGCGAAGTGGATCCGAGTGCTGCTCCAATATATCAGACAGTTGCCTATCAATTTCGTAACGCTCAACACGCAGCCGATCTCTTTGCCCACGAAAAAGAGGGGAACATATACACCCGCATGGGGAACCCGACGCAGCAGGTTCTGGAGGAGCGGGTCAACGCACTTGAAGGCGGAGCTGGAGCCTTGGCCCTGGCATCTGGACAGGCGGCCGTATCTCATTCCGTCCTGAACCTCGTTTCCCGTGGTAGTGAGATCATATCCTCATCTCACCTGTATGGAGGGACGTATAATCTGTTCAGGCATACCCTCCCGCGGTTCGGAGTTGAGGTGCATTTTGTTCCTCCGAATGACCCGGAAGCCATCCGTGCGCGCATCAATGATCGGACGCGGGCGGTATTCGCAGAAACAGTGGCCAATCCGGCTGGTACAGTCCTGGATTTCGAGTCGGTTGCCGGGGTGTGCAGCGAGCATTCAGTCCCCTTTATCGTGGACAACACTCTGGCAACTCCCTACCTGTGCAGGCCTCTTAGCCACGGAGCAGACATTGTGGTTCACTCTGCCACCAAATTCATCGGCGGTCATGGTACCAGTATGGGTGGGGTGGTCGTCGACGGGGGGACGTTTGACTGGACATCCGCGCGGTTTCCGGAGTTCTCCGAGCCGGATCAATCCAATCGAGATATTCGTTACGCACTCGACGCCGGGGATGTCGCCTACATTGCCCGCATGCGCAGCCAGCTGCTCCGCGACCTCGGTGCATGCATCAGTCCCTTCAATGCTTTTCTGCTGCTGCAGGGGCTGGAGACCCTGTCACTGCGCATGGAGCGTCACGTGGAGAACGCCCGGAAGCTCACCCACTTCCTGCAGGATCACCCTCGGGTTCGCAATGTACATTATCCTGGTCTCCCAAATCATCCGCACCGCGTCCTGGCGGATAGATACCTGCCGCGGGGACCAGGTTCGGTCTTTTCATTTGAGATCACCGGTGGGCATGCAGCCGCCGTCGATTTCATCGACTCCTTGCGCCTGTTCTCTCATCTGGCCAATCTGGGCGATGCGCGGTCGCTCGTGATTCATCCGGCCAGCACGACTCACGCACAGCTGAGTGAAGAGGACATGAGGCGTTCGGGCGTCACGCCGGAACTTATCAGAATTTCCGTGGGGCTGGAGAACCTGGAGGATTTGAAGGCCGACTTGAGCAGGGCGCTTGAACGGGGATGACTCGGTTGGCAGTGACGGGTACGGGAATTGAAGGAGGCGATGCCGCCGCATAAGCGCACGTCGGGTAGAGCGTCCCGTCCACATTCTTCCGGTTGCGGCAGAATACCTGTCCGGCACCCGGGATGATGTACTCGCGGAAGCAGATTAGGCACTGTACATCGCCACCGGCAGGCTTCTCATAGTAAATGGTCTCCCGGTAGAAGCGGTCCACCGCATCGGGATCACGTGCATCCAGGCGATTGCTCAAGTTAAGCAAAATTATCGCCGAGGACCATTGCGCTCTGGGGGCACAAGGGGTGAGCTGGCGGCAAGCTCTGGGGCAATACCAGCATTACGGCAGGACTGCGAGATGACTGTGAGGAATTGTTCTACCCATCACCGAACTGCGATCGCCTTGTATGCAAGATGGCCCCAGTGGTTATCCCGGAAAGGGAGGATATCATGAGTAACAACCCGTACACTGATCAGGACGGGCGGGCAGTTGTGGCCATAACCCGCTGCCGGGATTCTCTGAGAGATGATCTGAACCGGGTGCTGGATGATCTCGGTGATCTCAGTCTGCTTCTTTCACCCGGTGATAGGATCCTGATTAAGCCCAACATCAATAGTCATCTCGAAGCCCCGGCCGCGGTCGATCCGGCGTTTCTGACATCTTTCATCGACCTGCTGCAGCAGCGGGGATATAGCAACCTGGCAGTGGCTGAATCTTCGGGGAGGAGTTGGGCACCCACGGCCGAAGTCCTGCGTAAGAAGGGGCTTCGCCCGCTCCTGGCAGAACGGGACGTTCCGCTGTTCAACCTGGATGAGATGGAATGGAAGCGGGTCGAGACCGGCGGAACCTACCTTCCTGTCGTACACCTGCCGGCTGTGCTTTCGGACTACGATCGACTGTTGTTTCTGCCCAGCCTGAAGACGCATGGAAATACCGGGTTTACGCTTTCCATCAAGCTGGCAATGGGCCTTACACCGCAGGAGGATCGCCAGCTGTTTCACGATACATCGGTGGCGGGGGCCATTGCTGATCTGGCCAGGGTGGTGCGACCTGATCTCGTACTGGTAGACGGACGGAGTGCCTTTATCGACGGCGGTCCGGATGTCGGTACGCGCGTCGAGCCAGGCGTACTCATGGCCTCCGGTGATCCAGTAGCCTGCGACATTGAGGCGGTAAGGATGCTGCTGCAGTATGGAGCAGGCCCCCACATCGGTACAGCCGATCCGCTGGCCACAGAGACTATCCGGCAGGTGTCGGCGCTGGCCCCGGAGAGTATTGCGGTGCGTTGGTCCTGAGTTGACAATGCCCCGGGACAGGGTTTTGCCCGGTCGTCCCGAAGTCGGCACCTGGATATCAAGGCTGCTGTCGGCGGGAATTTCTCTGCCGGCGTCAAGAGAGGGAGTTGAGATCTGCATGAGTTACGTGGTTCTGCACAGGGCAGTGCCCATGCGGGATGGAGTCCGTCTGGCAACGGATGTTTACCTGCCAGGCGGCGCGGGTGAGGGTGAGCGGAGTCATCCGGCGGTTGTGATTCGCACCCCTTACGACAAATCGGGGGAGAATCCGACCGAGATGGCGGAATATTTCCTGCGCCACGACTATGCCTGCGTGGTACAGGACGTGCGGGGGAGGTACG
>PWGR01000145.1 GCA_003554565.1 Clostridia bacterium | reverse complement strand
TCTCGAGGCGGAGGAAGTCCGGGCCATGATGAATCTGCGCGGCGAGCAGCATATATATTCATTCAGCCTGGGGGAGATGCAGGGGCGAATTGCCTCTGACCCCCGGGTGGCTGATGTGTCGATTTCCCGTCGCCTACCCGGTCGGCTGGTGGTGCAGGTGCGCGAGCGCCGCCCGGTGGCGGTTATTGCACGGGGAGGTGTGTTCGCGTTGATCAACCAGGACGGGAAGGTGCTGGCAGTAAAGAGCAGCTGGCCGGGCATGGATCTTCCGGTCCTGGCTGAGGTTCAGGTGAGCAATCTGACCCTGGGTGAGCGGCTGGATGATCCTGAGGTGGACGAGCTGTTGAGATGCGCAGAACTTTTGGGGGATATGAGTCACAGGATTTCGCAGATGATGCGAGAAGAGGGATATATATCGCTTTATACCACGGAGACCGCGCACATCATGTTTCCGGTCGATGATGAGGACGCCCGCGAGGCGATGGAGGTTTTGACTGACATAATGAACGAGGGGCTAATCGAATCCGGGAGCGTCATTGACCTGCGGATCCCGGAACGACCCGTGATGCGCGGCACCGGCTGACAGAGTGCTACATCGCGCGCGAACGCGCGTCTGACCAGAACAATCGCACATTGCGAAAAGGAGGCCTTCTAAGTGGTGCTCGAACTGGAAGTGGAAAATCCCGATTTTGCCATGATCAAGGTCCTGGGCGTCGGCGGCGGCGGAAATAACGCCGTCAACCGCATGGTAGAGGCGGGCGTGCGCGGGGTCGAGTTCATCGCCGTCAATACGGATGCTCAGGCACTGTCGGTGAACAAGGCCGATCACAAACTGCAGATGGGCAGGGACATGACCGAGGGACTCGGGGCCGGGGCTGATCCGGCGATCGGCTGCAAGGCGGCGGAAACCAGTGAAGAAGAGATTAAGGAGATGCTCGATGGTGCCGACATGGTATTCCTCACCGCCGGCATGGGGGGTGGAACCGGCACGGGAGCCTGCCCGATAATCGCCGAAATTGCCCGCTCTGTCGGGGCCCTGACTGTGGGAGTGGTCACGAAGCCCTTCACATTTGAGGGTCAGAGGAGGATGTACCAGGCGGAGGAGGGAATTGAAAAGCTCAGGGAGTCCATCGACACTCTCATCACCATACCCAACGATCGCCTGCTCAAGGTTGTCGAGAAGAAGACCTCAATAGTGGATGCCTTCAGCATTGCAGATGATGTCCTGCGCCAGGGAGTGCAGGGGATCTCTGACCTCATAGCTGTACCCGGCCTGATAAATCTTGATTTTGCTGATGTTCGGGCGATCATGATGGGTACTGGAACTGCGCTGATGGGCATTGGCTCGGCCTCCGGGGACAACCGGGCGGCAGAGGCCGCACGAAATGCCGTGTCCAGTCCGCTTTTGGAGACGTCGATTGAGGGTGCCAAGGGCGTGCTTCTGAACATAACCGGTGATTCCTCGATGGGGCTGCTTGAGGTGAACGAGGCTGCCGAGATGATACGGGAGGTGGCCGAGGACGACGCACACATAATCTTCGGGGCCAGCATCGACGAAAATATCGAGGATGAGCTCCGGGTGACGGTCATCGCTACTGGTTTCGGCAGGAGGCGCCGGACGGAGGAAGAGGATTTTGATGAGCTGACAATCAAGCCTTTTGCCAAGGAGGACGAGCTGGATATCCCGGCTTTCTTGCGGCGTCGCAGCATTCGGGACAGCTGAGTCCGGGTGTCTCGCACCGATAACGACCGGGGTCTCCTCGCGTGCCCGCATTCGGCGAATGGTCGTTTCGGTGCAGTGGCCATGTACAGGTCCCCGGGCCCCCGGGTGCAGCGCCCATTCTGACCGTATGGTCCGGGCACTGGGTCGTGGGCGGTAAGCGCGTACGCAGCGATTGTGCTGCTGACGATTGTCTTGACCCGCCGACAGCTGCGCCATATATGTCTTTTTCTTATATAGGTTTGCATCCAGGGCGGAGGTGCTCCTTCCGTACCCCAGATCTGACCGAACCCTGATGCCAATTCGCGGTTTCGGGCAGGATTCCTTGCGGACACCACGTACTGGTGACTGTAAAATTGAGAAAGGAGCACGTCTGCAGATGCAGCGCGATGCACAAAGTGAAGGGACCGCACTGCAGCCCGGTCTGGCGGTACTTCTCGCCATGGCCGGGTTCGGGGTGATGGGTGGCGGCCTGCTGGCACCGGCCCTCCCCTCACTGCTCGAACCCTTCGGTGTGACAGAGGCGGCGGTTGGCCTGGTCCTCGGAATATACACCCTTTCTGCTGCCATCAGCCTGCCGTTTACGGGACTTTTCATTGATTCTTTAGGGCGCCGGACCATGGCGATTGCATTTTTACTCGTAGATGGGATATTCGGGCTTTTGTGTGTGCTGGCTCCCACTTTTGCCGTGCTGTTGGCACTGCGGTTTGTACAGGGAATAGGAATTGCCGGCCTGATCCCCGTGGCCATGACCGTGGTGGCCGACTGGTATGCGGGGGAGACCAGACTCAGAATCATGGGCCTGCTCAGCGGCACCATATCCCTGAGCGCGGTGGTCATACCCCTGGTCGGAGGCTTTTTGGCGGGGGTGAGCTGGCAGTATCCGTTCATGGTTTACGGGTTCTCTCTCCTGCTGGCGCTGGGATATTTTCTGTTCATAGAGGAGAGCGCGCCCCCCGACCGTACGGGCAGTCTTTTTGCCGGGGCACGCCAACACTTCCGGGGGTTGCTGCAGTGCCTGCGCCTGCGGGATGTTCAGCGCGTATTCTCACACTGCTTGATTCTTTATTTTTTGCTGTATTCCGTGGTGACCTTCTTTCCCCTCTTTCTGGCACGCTCGCACGACCTGCACGGTGCCGCAGCCGGCATGGCGCTGTCGGTTCAGGGAATGGTGTCGGCACTGTTGGCCTGGCAGGTCATGATCGTCCGCCGGGTGGCCGGGAGGGAGACGAGAGTGCTTTCCGGGTTCTTCCTTATGGCACTGGCCCTGGGCTTAATCCCCTTGTGGGGGCAGGTGTGGTCGCTCGGAGTCAGCCTGGTACTCTTCGGAATGGGCATGGGCACCGTCTCGCCGACCATATACAACTGGACCACCACGGCTGCGCCAGAGGAGCTCACCGGATCTGTGGTTTCGCTGTTCAATACGGTCAAGTATGTTGGAATGACGCTGGCGCCGGTGATTTTGGGCTGGGTGCAGCAGGGGTGGAATCTACACGGTGTCTTCTGGTGCGCCGGCCTGGTGGGCGGGCTCTGGGGGTTGATTTCCCTACTCTGTGGGCGCAGGTGAAAGGCAAGTATATCCAAGAGATGTAAGGTAATGACAACCATGTTTGCGAAATACCTCTGAATACGCAGGACTGAAACAGCGGGCGGCGAATGGATGATACAGTAAGGCAGCCATGTGTCGGAGCGAGATATCACTGTACATAATGAATGGAAGTACAGTGAAATTCGGCGCTGTGATGGGCCGCGGCGAAGCGGGGCTTGGGCCGGCCGATTGCGGTACCGGCTCATATCGGGCTACCAGCCTTGCGTGTGGCATACAGTTCGGGAGTGAAATGCTTGCAACGATTTACCGGCTATCGAAGGAGCCTCGCTGCTCTGGTGATCGCCATGTTCAGTATGGCCATGGGCGTGGGGTTCATTGTACCGCTTCTGCCGGTCTACGCAGATATGATGGGTGCGACGGGTTTGTGGATAGGTTTAATCTTTGCGGCCAACCCCTTCTTCCGGGCGGCGTTCATGGTGGTTTTCGGGGCCCTTTCCGATCGCATGGGAAAAAAGAGGATCATGAGCGTTGGTCTGATCAGCACTGCATTCCTGTCCCTTGGGTTCATTTTTGCCACACAGGTCTATCACCTTTTCATTCTGCGGGTTCTCCAGGGTGTTTGCTCGGCCATGATCGGCCCCGTAGCCAGGGCATACGCCGGGGAAATAAGCCCCTCGCACAAGGAAGGTCAGGTAATGGGGACTCTGAATATGGGGTTCTTTGCGGGCTTTTCCGGGGGGCCGCTCATCGGTGGGCTGTTTGCCGATCGATTCGGGTTCAACGTTCCGTTTGTGGTTATGGCGATTCTGAGTGGGCTCGCATTTCTTCTGATCAGGCTCTATCTCCCCGAACAGAGTGTGTCGAAAGGTCAGGCGGAGGGCGCCAGCATCTCGCTGGAACTCCTCATGGAGTCGCTCAGGCTGTACCGGCATCGCCTGGTTACCGGAGCGGTGCTGCTCAGGAGTTCCGTGGGCATTGGACACGGCATTTTCTCCACCCTGCTTCCGCTGATAGGCCAACTCATGATGGGTCTGTCCAGCAGTCAGGTCGGCTTTGTGATCACTGCCCGGTCTGTGGCTGCGGCCGTGCTGCAGCCGCAGGGCGGAAAGATGGCCGACCGCTATAACCGTCGCTGGGTGGGACTCTTCACCTCTCTGTTGATACCGCTGGGCTTCCTCATGATCCCCTTTGCGGGCAGTTTCGTCTATCTGGTCGGGGCGGGTATTCTGATCGGCATGGGCTTCGGGACCTCCGTACCGTCGGCCGAGGCCATGGCAGTTGAGAGGGGTCGAGAACACGGGATGGGCAGGATCATGGGACTCAATGAGATGTCCCGCAGTCTGGCCATGGCTATTGGGGCTACGACCGGGGGTGTGGCTATGGATGTCCTGGGCCCGGTTAACGCTCACGTGCTGGCCGCTGCGGTGAGTGTTGTCGGCCTGGCCACGGCTATGTGGTTTCTCCGGGGATACCGTCCTCCCAACGTGGAGGTCTCGACGCGGATCTGAGTCAACCGAGTTGACCTGTATTCATTTATAAGGCGGCACAAAGAAGCGGACCGCCCTCTGCAAGCCATCAGTTACGTGATCGCTGCAGCAAACTGGCCTCTTTGCGTTGCTCAGAGTGGATATTTCAATTTGAGCTGTTCGTACGAAAAAAGAGATAAAAAGAGAACAAGTTGTGCATCCGCAGTCTTCGTTGACGGCAATCTCCATCCGTGACCAGAAAGATATGATGATGGCAGGAGGGTTTCTGCTGCAATCTTCAATGACGACTTCTGTCCCACAGCATAGGGACGTGTTGTCGGGCGGTGTAGGAGGCGGGACAAAGGGCGCCTCCTACCCGATCGGATCAGCGAGGTGGACAGATCATATCTCCGCTATGGTCAAAGCGGAGCCGGCCCTTACGGCCGGTGACCGTGATGCGGTTGTACTCCCTGGCATCCTCGTACAGGGCCGGGGTAACCCACAGGGACTGCAGCTGCAGAGTATTGTCAATGAGGGCCAGCTTCAAGGTCTCCTCCGGTACACGGTTGTCACTCCTGATGGCCGCCCAGATTGCATCTCTATCCGCCCGCATTATCATCGGCATCATAGCGCGGGAGATAAGTGTGCTGGCGAATGTGTTCACATATGTTGCGTGCAGGTCGATCTTCTGTGCGAAGCGCCGGGTTATGAAGTCGGCCAGCCCCACTCCCGTAGCGTTTCCGTGCGACTCTTCAGACAGATCCAGTGCAGCCAACTTGCGGATGAACGGGGGAGTCTCCGGTACATCGGGAACCCGGATTCTGCCGATCACATTGGTATCCATCCCGGTGCCGGAGTAGTTCTTGCCCGCTGTTTTCACTATGAGTGAGTGTGCGAACTCAAAAGGCAGTGTGGGCATCAGCTCGGTGGCGAGCCGGAGGAGCTCCCGTTCCCGGTCTTCCAGAGTATCGGAGGATACTCCATGCAGAGAGTAGACCTCTTTGTACGCGTTTTCTATCACGGCAATACCGCCGAGAAGGGGAATGTGTGCGGCAATGACCTCGCCCATTTCGCACAGGTGCTGGGTCAGCTCTGGAGGATGGGTCTGGTGGAAGGATTCAGCTCCTTCCTGGTGTCCCAATCCAACGACCAGCATCTTGATTATGCCGCTCTGCACCCCACCTGTGGCCGAGGTATGGGGTTTTATCCTGTTCACCACGAGGACCCCGTCCGCCGCAATAGCCTGGGGATCGCAGTAGATCTTTCGCCCGAGCGACGTCCGGCCGACGCACTCGACTTTGGTCGATGTCTCCACCGGCGCACCCACGTTCTCCTCCGTGATTCCGAGAGATGTGAAAATTTCTCTCTGTCCGGTGCAGGAGCCTCCACCGTGCGAACCCATAGCTCCGAGAATGAATGGTTCCGCCTGCAGCTCGCGCAGGTAGGCGCAGACCTCCCTGAGGAGGGGCACGATTTGCGCGATGCCCCGGCTTCCGGCCCCGACCAGGATGCGGTCGCCCGGATT
>PWGR01000144.1 GCA_003554565.1 Clostridia bacterium | reverse complement strand
CCTCCTCATGTGATCCACCAGCTGACTGTTGTGTCCGACTCTTTGTGGTGGGACAGCCAATCCCGGTGCGAGGGATGCGAGGGAGCATCCCTCGCGCAGCACCAGCATACGTCACCAACGGCTTTCTCAGTCGTCAGCAATATCTTGAATATGCTCTGCTACCCAGGAAATGGCGTCGGCGGCATCTTCCTGGTCGCGCGCCATCTCCAGAATGGAAATCATGATCTCGCTTGATAGGCGTCTCCTGCCCGCGGGTACGCTGTCAAATGCCCTCTTGGCCTCCTGAAGTGCTTGGGAACTGTCGCCCTTTCGGTGCAGGGTCAGGGCTCTTAAATGGCCGTACCGTGCAGCACTCTCGGGAGATGCATCCGACAGCATCTCCTCGGTAATGGCGGCGCACCAGCGATCCAGCTCTTCATCCAGTGCCTCCTGCTCGAGCAGACATGCGATAATCTCGTTCATGGATGAAAGCGGATTGGCCCCGGCTTTTTCCTGCATCTCCTGTGCTTCCTTGAGGTGGGACATGGCCTCCTCTGGCTTGCCGGCAAGCCTGAGAACAGTTCCGAGTTCTCGCAGTGTGTCCGCCCGGTCTGTGTGACGGACTTGCCTGCACTGAAGGGCCAGTCTGAATTTGGCGGCTGCTTCTCCATAATTGCCCCGCTCTTTCAGGCAATGCCCAATTCCGCGGACTATCTCTGCGAGGTGAGAGTCATCCTCGCAATTAGCCGCGTATTCACGCGCGGTCTCATATATAGTCTGTGCCGCGCGGAAGCGGCCCAGGTGATAGAGCTCGTCGGCATATGACTGCAGCAGCTCAACCGCGAACTCGCGATGTTCGGAAACATCGGGACGCAAACGATCCCAGCTGAGAAAGAGCCAGTGGATTGCCCATTCAGTTCTTCCTCTCTCCAGTTCCACACGCGCCAGTCCGTAGTAGGCTTTGGCGGTGAGGTAGGGATTTCCTCCGCGTTCGCGAATGCGGCTCACTGCAGCGTACTTTCTTGTGGCTTGATCGTAGTTTCCGCGCAGGTGTTCGATCAGCGCCTCCGCTTCAAGGCGATTAACCCGATACTGACCGCCCTGCTGTTGATCCTCCTCTTCTGCCTGGCGAAGAATTTCCATGGCCAGGTCGTACTTCTCTTCATTACAGAGGGCACGGGCCAGACGAATTTTTTCCGGCACCGGGAGGGGGTTTTCCAGCACTTCCGGTATCAGCATCTCCAGGGAGACTTTCAGTTTGTCGGCTACATGCATGAGCATTTTGACGGAAGGTCGCTTTACGCCCTGTTCCACCGCCGCTAGATGGCTCACTGAATAATGAGTATTGGCGACTTCGTCGCGGGATAGGTTGCGGGCAATACGGATGTTTTTTAGTACTCGTCCTAGTGACATTTGCAGTCATTACTCCCTCTCGCAATATCGTTTGTTCAGCGCTTTCATGTACTAAGTGAATATTTGGATAGCGCGAGTCCAGGTTCCTGCTTTTCTTCGGCAGATTATGCGCATTGCTGATAAGAAAAGTTGCCCAGTTGGTGCAGAAACAGGAAAGATTCAGGCCAAAACGCCCGGGTTCGATAGGATCAATGCCCCGATGTCTGCAGCGGGAAGGAGATGTGTTTGCTGTCGTGGAAGAGGTAAGAGCAGCATTGCTGTACTCATATTGTCCACACATTGTACACAATCTGTGGATAACTAACTTGACTCGGAGATGCAGTTTCTATGAAGATGGAGATACGAGGTCTGGAAAAACTCAGCTTTCGCGAACGTCAGGTGGTTGCCCTGAAAGAGACGGGCTACGCAAATTCTGAGGTGGCTCGTCGTTTGAGGGTCAGTCCCAGTACGGTTGCCACTTTGTCCCGGAGAGCGCGAAGGAAAGGGTATGAGGTCGTTCTGGTAATCGAGGGCGATGCCCTTGACATCTTCGACGATGAGGATGAGTTAGATCATCTCGATGAAGAGGAGGGAGGCGAAGAACCATGACCGGCAGGGGCGGAAGCGGCGGATTTGGTAGAGGGCTGTTGCGAGTCCTGGCAGTGATGATTTCCTTGGCTGTATTCTGCACGCTCAGCTATTCTTTGTGGGACCGCTACCAAGGATTGATGGAAGTGGAGGCCGAAATCGAGCAGGTTGAGCAGGAGATGCAGAGGGAGCTGCAACTCCAAAAGGAGCTTGAGACCAAAAGAGATAAGCTTGAAGACCCTGCTTATATCGAACTCCTTGCCAGGCAGGAACTCGGTCTGGTACGTCCAGAGGATGTCCCCTATCAGTGGCACAGCAGGTAGTGTGTTTCTTATCTTCAGCCCTCGCCCGGATGTATCTGAAAGAAGCCAGCCCCTTTTTTATGATCTGCCTCAATTCTGACCGAATTGCTTCAGTGTTGTTCAGAGCCGGGGGGAGTGGCGCTTCCCAGCGCAATCAGCTCCCGTTGGTGCTTCCATGCGGCCTGTTGGTGCCCGGTTGCTCCTGTCCTTTGCTTTCCGCGCGTCCCCAAGGCCTCTGGTGGGCGGTTGTTGCTTGTTGCTCTGTCAAATCAGCGCTCCTGGAGGTTGCGTGCTTCGAGCCCCTGCTGGCACATACTCTTGGGAGATTAACGGAAGGTAATTCAGCCTGATTGCAGCAACGGGAGCCATGGCTATGCAGCCAACCAGAGTGAAACCACCTGATCATCTTCGCCTATGTGGCAGGAGTTTGGCGTTCTCGCTGGATCGTTTTCAATCCAGGCGTCCACATTGGGCGGGATTCTGCAGGTTGATGCCAATTGTTTCCAGCCGCAGCTATCTGTAGTTGACTTGCTGCAGCTGTGTGAGCAATTTGGGTCAGCTGCACAGGAGGCTTTTCCCCGCAGTCATTGACGATGAGCTGCGAGGATCGTATACTTTGCGGTAATATTTCTACATGGGTGCCCCATTGATCGCGAGCTCGGGACGTTAGGAGGTTAAATGTGGGTCCAGATAGAGCTGGTCGTCCGGTTGCCCCGCCAAATCCGGCAAAAATTCTTGTTTATGGCTTTGCCTCCGTTATCGCCGTCGGTACGCTCCTACTTATGCTGCCGGTCGCTACAGCTGCCGGTCGCCAGACGGATTTACTGACGGCATTTTTTACTTCAACCTCTGCAGTTTGCGTAACGGGCCTGATAGTGGTAGACACCGGGCAGCACTGGAGCGCCTTTGGCCAGGGTGTGATCCTGGGGTTGATCCAAGTTGGCGGGCTGGGTATCATGTCCATGTCGACGGTAATTGCCCTCATTTTGGGCAGGAAGGTAACGTTGCGCGAGCGGCTCCTGATACGCGAGTCAACTGGACAGCTCACCATGGAAGGTATGGTTCGGCTGGTTCGCCTGGTTATCATCACCACTTTGCTATTCGAGGTGAGTGGAGCAGTTCTGCTGACGGCCCGCTGGGCTCAGGATTATTCTTTGGCAGAAGCCACATGGCTCGGTATCTTCCATTCTGTTTCCGCCTTCAACAACGCTGGCTTTTCCCTCTTCTCCGAGAGTCTGAAGCACTATGCGGAAGACCCCACGGTTAACATTGTGGTCATTACGCTGCTGCTGGCCGGAGGGGTTGGTTTTGCCGTCCTTGCAGAGATCTACCGGTGGATGTTTCGGGCCGAGCGCCGCTTCTCATTGCATGCCAAAATTGTGTTGAGCGTAAGCGGGGCGCTCCTCTTGATTGGGGCGATCTTGATCTTTTTTATGGAGCTGACCAACCCGGATACACTTGGGGGTTTGAGCGGGCCTGGCAAGATGCTTGCTTCGATCTTTACCTCAGCTACCCCGCGAACAGCGGGATTTAACACTATCCCTACCGGGAGCCTGCGTCACAATACTCTGTTTTTCATTGTGCTGTTCATGTTCATAGGTGGGTCGTCAGGTTCGACAGCGGGCGGCATCAAGACCACCACGTTCTTCTCTATTGCGGCAGCCGTACGTTCGACCATCCGGAACAGAGAGGATGCAGAGATGTTTCGGCGTCGACTGGCTTCCGATATTGTGTACCAGGCGCTGTCGATAGTAGTGTTGGCTGCCCTGGTTGTTTTTCTGGTCACCCTCATACTCCTCATTACGGAGCGTGCGGATCTTGTAGACTGTCTGTTTGAGGCTATGTCAGCATTTGGTACGGTGGGGTTGTCCATGGGATTGACCCCTGATCTCAGCCGGATTGGAAGAGTAGTTGTCATATTTACGATGTTTACGGGGCGTTTGGGCCCCCTGACTCTGGCGCTGGCACTGGGCCAGGACTCCAAGCGTCGGGGGAACTACCGTCACCCCAGAGAGGATATTATGATTGGATGAGTAAGACTTCATGGACTGCAGTGTAGGGAGCGAGGTGCGCAATGTCAGACGATAAGGAATTTGCGGTCATTGGCCTGGGCCGGTTTGGATCCAATCTCGCTGAGACACTGCATGATATGGGATACAGTGTCTTGGGTATTGATATTAATGAGGCCAAGGTTCAGAAGAATGTGGACAACTGTACGCACGTAGTTGAAGCAGATGCTACTGAAGAATCCACTCTCCGATCCCTCGGCATAGGGAACTTCGATGTTGTTGTGGTAAGCATTGGCCACAATTTGGAGTCCAGTGTGCTGGTGACACTAACAGTAAAGGAACTTGGAGTCCCGTTAGTTATAGCTAAAGCATCGTCTGATGTGCACGGCAAACTACTACGCCGGGTCGGAGCCGATAGGATAGTCTTTCCCGAAAGGGACATGGGTGTGCGTCTTGCCAACTATTTAGCTCTCGACAACATCGTGGATTTCCTAGAGGTAACGCCAGATGTAAGTATTGTGGAGGCAAGTTCAACACCGGGAATGCATGGGTACACTCTTCGCGATATGGATCTGCGTGCAAAGTATGATATCAATGTGGTAGCTATAAGACGTGATACGAACGACGTCGTGGTAGCTCCCTCACCAGATGATCCGATTGAGAAGGGGGATATTTTGGTCATCCTGGGTTCTAACGAAGCAGTTCGTAAGTGGCAGCGTTCGCTGGCCTAGGAATAGTCGTGCAAAGGTCTTCGTTGACACTGATTGTGATCCAGTCATATAATGTGAATGCTTATAGGGGCAAGTTGTCCCGATTAAACTATTCTTCAGGAGGAATAATGGTAGCATGAGCACGTCTGTCGAAGTTGGCAACGTTGTAGAGGGCGTAGTGACCGGCATCACCAATTTTGGGGCATTCGTGGATCTACCCAACGGGAAAACGGGATTGGTTCATATTTCGGAGATCGCTGATGCATATGTCCATGAGGTCAGCGACTATGTGCAGAACAACGATCGCGTGAAGGTCAAGGTGTTGTCGATAAGTGATGACGGTGAGAAGATTGGCTTGTCACTTCGACAGGCGAATCCTGGTCCCCCGGAATTTGTGAGCCCCAGTGGTGACACGAACAGGGGATCATTTGAGGACAAGATGCAGCGCTTCATGAAAGAGAGCGAAGAGAAAATCAACGAGTTTCGGAGGAATAGGAAGAACCGGCGAGGCGGACGCGAACAGAAGCGCTGAGTTTAAGCATGCTCAGCAGCAACGCCGGGGTGTCGGAACTGGTAGACGATGCGGACTTAAAATCCGCTGGGCAATGGTGCCCGTGAGGGTTCGAGTCCCTCCCCCGGCACACCGGGTTGCCTGCTATTGAAAGAGGTTGGTCCAGATTATATAATTGTGTGACGCAGACGTGGCGGTGTAGCTCAGTTGGTTAGAGCACACGGCTCATACCCGTGGCGTCGCTGGTTCGAATCCAGCCACCGCTACCATATAGCCCGCTAGCTCAGCTGGCCAGAGCACCTGACTCTTAATCAGGGTGTCCAGGGTTCGAGTCCCTGGCGGGCTACCAGCTATAAACCCCCGCAGCAAGGGCGATCGCGGGGGTTTCTTATTGTTACCAGTTGATGCGATTTTGCCTGATTGGGCACGGATTGGGCACGAAATTACTCAGATGCACCTTTCAAAAAGCTCTCTACGGCTGCAGAAGCACGGTCTTGCAGGTCCGCCGCCACATGGCTGTATGTATCCAGCGTGGTGGTCACCTGGGCGTGTCCAAGGCGGTCCTGACCGATCTTCGCCGGTTCCCCGGCCTCCAGGAGCATGGTGCCGTGGGTGTGTCTCAGATCATGAAATCGTATCTCCGGTAAGCCCGACGTCCCGCACCAGGCGCTTGAACTGTCGCACGAGGTTGCGCGGCAAACGGGCGTGCCCTGCGTGGAGCAGAACACGTGATCCTCGTCGTTGTAGTGGTCCTGGTGGGCGAGCTGTCCTTCGGCCTGGGCAGCACAATGCCGGCGGAGAACGGTGACATCTTCTGCAGATATGCGAATGCTGCGG
>PWGR01000129.1 GCA_003554565.1 Clostridia bacterium | reverse complement strand
AGGCGGCCGCGATCGGCGAACTTGAAATTGGGTAGTGGCAGTCTTGCGTCAGTCCGTCCATCTCTTTTAGCCATCTCTTCGCCCTCCCCTCGTGCCAAAAAAGGCCGATCCCTCGCGGATCAACCCCGCACCGGCCAGCTGAATCAGGGCGAAGCGAGTAATGACCATGGCAGTGAACATGCTGACGATAATTCCCAGCGACAGGGTGACGGCAAAACCCCGGATAGGGCCGGTGGCCAGCCAGTAAAGTACCCCGGCCGCTATCAGTGTGGTGACATTGGCATCGACAATGGTGCGCAGGGCGGTGCGGAAACCGCTGTCAATAGCCGCACGGGGCGTGGCACCACCCCGGACCTCCTCTTTGATCCGTTCAAAAATGATCACGTTGGCATCCACGGCCATACCTATCGACAGAATGATACCGGCAATCCCGGGAAGCGTCAGTGTGGCATCAATAGCGTACAGCGCCACCAGTACGAGGATAACATACAGACCCAGGGCCAGAACGGCCCAGCCCCCGGGGACGCGATAGAAGGCGACCATCAGAGCAACCACGGCCGCCACACCTATGATAGCCGCCTGCCAGCTCTGCTGCACCGCGGCTTCACCCAGAGTAGCGCTGACGAACTGAGGGCGGAGCGGCTCGAGATCCACGGGAAGAGCGCCGGAATTGAGAATCACCGCAATCTCCTGCGCTTCCTGCAGGTTCTCGTAACCCTCGATGATGGGACGTCCATCGGTTATTGCACTGCGCACCACCGGCGCCTGCACCTCTTCATCGTCCAGCATGATTATGATGCGTTCGCCCAGGTGCTTCTGCGTGGCATCAGCCAGAAGCCTGGTGCCCTCGGCATCGAATTCCAGGGTCACAATCGGCTCCTGGGTACCAATATCGGTGGTCTGAAACATCGCCCCCGCCTCGCGCAGGTGCTCGCCGGTCAGAAGCACGTTGCCGTCCTCATCCGTAAACTCCAGACGGGCCGTCCTTCCTATGATCTCCATAGCTTCCTCGGGATCACGAACCCCGGGCAGGTTCACCACAATTCGCCGTGTCCCCTCCCGCATGATCTCCGGCTCGGTAACCCCGAGTCCATCCACCCGGCGACGAATCACCTCTACAGCCGAGTTCATGGCCTGATCGGAAACCTCCGGATCCTCGGCCTCGAGGACGATGTGAATCCCGCCGACCAGATCCAGCCCTTTGTTGATCTCATCCCACACCGGTTGATGAGACCCGTAGTAATAACCGATCCCACACATTGCCAGGATCAGCAGGGCGATGTATATCAAGTGAGTCCTTCGCCGCTGCCTCCGCATCCACTCGCTCCCTTCCAAATCGCCCGAATATGCGTCCCAAATTATATCTTCGCTCGAGAAATAGTGTCAATTCAGCAGGACCGGCTACAGCATCCGCATGCCGTTTATCTCCAGGGAAAATCGCTGTCCCAGGAAGGTGGCTGCCCTGCGGCACATCATCATCCTCGTCATGAAAATTTCGAAGTAGTCCATCACGGGAGATAGATCCGTGTCGATCTCCAACCGCAGGGTGATAGTCTCCTCGACCGCATTCACGTCCAGGAAGGAACGCTCTGCCGCGTAGTTGACGCGGTCATGAATGTCGAACTGCGCCAGATCATCGACGCGCACCCGCGAGCGGTGAACGTCAGACTTGTCTGCCAGGACCAGAGCTGCACCCACCGCACTGACGATCTGCCCGTCCCTCTCTTCGTGATTGCCTATGGCACCCACCACGACGGCCGTCGAGCGGGGCGAAAGATTGCGCTCCCGCAGCATCCGGTGGCTCAACACCGCACCCACGTGGGCGTGATCATGGCGGTGAAAAACGTTTCCTATATCGTGCAGAAAGCCGGCTATAGCCGCCAGCTCGGCGCATTCCTCTCCCAGCTCCAGGCGGCGCATCACGTTCGCGGCTATGTCAGAAACCAGCCCCGCATGACGCACCCCATGCTCGGTCAGGCCGAGATTGCCGAGCTGCTCATCACCCTGCTTCAAGTACGCGATCACTTCATCGTCATCTCTGAGCTGCTCAACCGATACCTCCAGTTCACCCACTCCTCAGTCTGCCCCTTTCCAGATAAACTGCAGCACCCTGCGGTAGATCTCGTTTGCGCCGAGTCCATCCGTATGGATGATCAGATCGGCATCCTCCCGGGCCCGCCGCAGACGATCCAGCTGGCGCTCAAGGCGAACCGATCCCCAGCCTACCCGACGCCTGCGAGTTATCTCTTCGTGGCTCACGTCGAGATAGACCACATAATCTGGATCCCGCTGCAGGTACATCTGCGGCACATTTGAGTGCTCCTGTGCCACAGAATGTGCCTCAATCCCATAACGACGCAGCTTGGCCACAAGAGTGCTCTTGCCCGCAGCACACGGTCCCACCACCGCCACGCGGGGCGGGCCGGCTGGAGGCAGAACGCGCCGCCCGATCCATCGTCGTTCAGAACGGAAACGCAATGTCAATGGATCGCACCGCCGCCTCTCCTAGAGCAACCTTCCTCGATCGCAGAGTCACAACTGCCAGGGACATGTCGTCTCTCGAAGCCTCACCCGCGGCAGAAAAGGCTGCACTGAACATATCGTCTGCAACATCAGAGGCGGTACCCGCAGAACCGCGCAGGATATCTGCCAACGGTTCGATTCCCAGTTCCCTTCCCCTTCTGCGCCCGGCATAGAACACCCCATCGGTGAAAACAGCAGCGGCTGCACCCGGCCGCAGCGGGCACTCCAGTATGGCCGGCTTGGTGTAATGATGCACGCCAATGGGCGGAACTTCCTCTCCGAGAGAGGTGATCCGTTCGCCGTCGAAAAACAGGGCACCGGCATTGCCGTTGCGCGAGATCACAAAAGTCCGCGTATACAGATCTACGGACAAAATGGTGAGGGTGCAGACGACCTTACCGCCCCGCAGGGCGTAGAGATTGTCGTGCACCGCCCGGGCAACAGCCCCGTCGCGTGCTCCCTCAGCAATGAGCGACGCCGCACGCGCCACCACCAGGTTGCTCACCCGCTTGGCGGCCTCACCACTGCCCTGCCCATCGGCTGCCACCACGGAGAGCCCTCCGCGCGGCCGCTCCACCACATCCACGCTGTCCCCGCTGGTGGACAACCCGGATTTCGGCGTCTTCCGCACCGCAACATCCACCAGGTTGCGCTCGGGCACGACCTCATCCTCCCCCAGTCCGCATGTACTCGGTCTTCTGCAGCCGCAGGGAGCGCAGGCGGTTCAGCGCCGCCGCCACTTCAATGGCCCGGGGGCGGGCATAGTCACCAGGGTGACCGCGGAACGGGGACAGGACATCCAGTCCTTTTTCATCCAGTTCCTGATCCAGCCGGTCAAGCCCATCATAAATGCACATATCCGGGAAATATCTCCGGATGTACACCAGCGCATCGGCGATGGCCCGGGTCTGACTGTAGTCGACCAGCTGCTCCACGCCGGACAGGTCTACAGTCTCCGTGCCAAACTGAATTGTGAAAAGTCCCCGCGTCTTCACTCTTATCCTGCCTTTTCGACGCGCATCGATGCTGTCCCGGTCGGGGTGGCGCCGGTTCCGGCGGGGCATCCCGCCCTGAGACTCCCCGGCCCGGCCGGTCGGAAAACGCTCGGCAATCTCCGCCGCCTCCGACGTTACATCCCGGGGCCGGTAGTGATCCATCATGATGACATTATCTGCAACATCGAAGTAATCACCGGAACCGCCCACCACCAACACCGCAGAAACCCCCCGCTGACGGTACAGCTGTTTCACCCGGTCAATGAACGGGGTTATGGGCTCCTTGTCGGCTGCCACCAGCAGCTGCATGCGCATGTCGCGCACCATGAAGTTAGTAGCACTGGTATCTTCGTCCACCAGAAGCGCGTCCGCCCCCATCTCGAGGGCCTCCATTATATTGGCTGCCTGTGAGGTGCTCCCGCTGGCCGAAGGGGTGGTGAAGTTACCAGTGTCGGTACGGTTGGGCAGGTCGCGGATGAACGGGCGAATGTCTACTCCCGTGACCTGTCTGCCATCCTCCGCCCGGATCTTGACCGCGGTGGGGCAGGTTACGACCAGCTCGCGTCCGTCGCCCGGAATGTGGTTGTAGATCCCCCGGTCCAGTGCTTCAAGCAGGGTCGATTTGCCATGATATCCTCCCCCGACAATGAGAGTTACCCCTTCGGGGATTATCATTCCGGACGCCCGGCCGCCATTTGCCAGCGAGACCTCCTTCTTGAGTGTGGGCGGGGCCCCAAAAGGTACCGCCGCATCGCGGGACATCGGGCGCTCGGAAACTCCGGATTCGCGGGGCAGAATTGACCCGTCCGCCACAAAGGCCACCGCCCCCATGGAGGACAGCTGGCGCCGCAGCTTCGCGGCATTTTCCACTGAAAGGACGAAATCACGCATCCGGTCGGAATCGAGCGCCCCGCAGTACAGTGCACTCCTTCCGGCCGCTGGTATTTCCTTCAAAAGCATTTTCTGCGCCTGCAGGCCCAGGACCCGGCGTCCCCGGGCCGGGAGACCGGCCGACAGGCGGACCTCGACGTAGTCGGGATCCACAACCACCGCTGTGCGCTCGAGCACCTGCTGTCCCGGGCGGTCCACAGCCAGCATCCCGCTCTTACCGGAGCCCCGGTTGCCCTTGGCCACGCGGTCAAGCGCGGCATCAAAGGCGCGGAGGATGTAGTCTTCCAGCGCCACTTTTCTGTCGGGGTTTTCAAAGAGCTCTTCAGGAAACTGTGCGCGCCCCGCTTCGAGCCGGAGCCGGAGCTTCGAGGGCGAGGCAAAGGGATCTCCCTGTACGTAGTCTACGAAAAGAGTGAAGTCGTCCACCCGGTAGATACCGGCGATGTCTTTGTATGCCTTGTAGCCCTTGCTGTCGATCCTTTTCAGCTCAGCCGCCAGGTGACTCGCATCTCTGATCTTGCTCACTGTATCCCTCCGATTGAATCCCTTCTGCTTCGTCGTTGCAACACATCTTCGAATTATACCATGTCTCTGGCGCCAGCCTCCCACTGCGGGGGAATGAGGCATCGGCTAGCTGCACATTATAGCCCTAAGAAGGAGGTGCAGAAAAATCGCCGACGAAAAGCGCAAACACCGAGCGAAAAAGATTCGACCTGTGGGTCCCCCAGGTCGACAGATCGATGATGCCGATGTCAAACCCTCGACCACAAGCCGGACACTGAGCGTCTGCTTTCCCTCCGAACAGGTGGCACTGCGGGCGCAATCCCGCCTGGCTGACGTGGCAGACGCCCGCCTGTACACCCACCCGGTAGCAACACTGGTCCTCACCGTGGACAGCCCGGGCATGCGGCGGGTGCGCGATGTGGTTGAAGATCTGGGTGGCCAGGTGGTGCAGATACACTGAGCCTCTTACTCGCCCTTCATTTTGAGGTAATCAGCCCGTCCCCGTTTCCACCGCTGATAATGCACGAAGGCCAGGTAACCGGCACCCAGCAAGAAAAGCGCGCTCAGGATTACCAGCCAGAAAGTGCCCAGGCCTTCTTCCCAGCCGTAACGCACCTCGGCCCAACCCCATATGATCCCGCCCATTACGGTAACCATTCCCGACGCTGCCGCACCCCAGTTGAGTTTTTTCTCCAGATTCATAAAATACATCTTGTCGTCCCATGAAAGCATCTCCCACTCGGTAGCGCCCCCTACCTGCCCCGGTCTGTGGCTGTAACGGGTGCCGCGAGCCTCTTCCGACAGCTCATCCTCACTTACTTCCGCACTCATCAAACGGTCGAGTTTTCGCTCCAGCCTCACCTGCCTGAAGGCCGCGTACAGATAACCGAACAGACCGATAAAGGCCGCAATCTGGGCGGTATATGCCAGCTCAATCAGCTCCACGGGAGTCCCCCCTAACGACCTTGTGAATGGGGTATTCTCGACGCGCTGCACGGGCCCTGCCGGCCATCGATGCAGAAACCTGATCGCCGGAGCGAATTCCTGACGGGCAAATCACACCTCCCTGACCTGGTCAAGGTAGTTTTCGATGGACATGGCTGCTGTGGCCCCATCTCCCACCGCCGTTGCAATTTGCCTCTGCAGCCGGTGCCGTACGTCACCGACGGCAAACACTCCGGGGGCAGATGTTCTGAGATCCTCATCGGCGGCTATGTAACCATCAGAATCCAGCTGCAGTTCTCCCGATATAAAATCGGTGGCCGGCCGATGTCCCACATAGATGAAAACTCCAGATACCGTCAGAGTATTCACCTCGCCGACGGCCACGTCCCTTATCCTGAGCTTATCCACGCTGTCATCGCCGACAATTTCCTCCACCACGGAATTCCAGAGCACCTCGATCTTGTCCTCGGAGAGAAGGCGGTCCTGCAGGGCCCGAACCGCACGCAGCTCATCCCTGCGGTGAACAAGGTACACACGACTGGCAAACCGGGTGAGAAAGAGCGCCTCCTGCACCGCGGCATCACCGCCACCCACACAGGCAATTTCCTTGCCCCCGAAGAAGGCACCGTCACAGGTGGCACAGTATGACACCCCCCGTCCGGTGAGTCGCTTTTCTCCCGGCACACCGAGGGTTCGCGGCGCGGAACCGGTCGCAAGCACCAGTACGCGTCCGGAATACTCGCCCCCGGAAGCGCGCACGGTCTTGACGTCGGGAGACAGATCGAGTGACTGCGCCTCGTCCATGACCAGCTCGGCACCAAACCGCTCCGCGTGTTCGCGGAAGTCTTCCGCCAGTTCCGCACCATTGACCTGTGGCCTGCCCGGCCAGTTTTCAATCAAATCAGTGCTGGCCATCAGCCCACCCGGCATTTCCTTCTCCAGCACGATGGTCCGCAGTCCCGCCCTGCTGGTATATATCGCGGTCGTGAGTCCCCCGGGCCCACCACCGACGATCACGACATCGTACATGAGACTCAGCCCCTTCCTCGGATTCAGGCAGCACAACTTCGCCTACCACGACGATATTTCAAACGCCGCCAATATACAAGAACAGCCTCGGGACTGACCTCACTCATACTGACGAATCGGGGTCATGCATAGCTTCACATCCGGTTTTCGGGGTATTCCGACGTATTTTACGCAAATTTCGTCTGCACCCTTGTCGATCCGGGCGATTTACGATAGGGTGTACATACATCGTATAGGGACCCGAGGTGGGTCGCTTCAAGCGATAAGGGCAAGCGTATCGAAAGATGCGGGCGCAAAGCTGCGGATCTAAGGCCCAACGGGCTAAGATGGCCGGGCTGCCGAACTGAAATCGGCTCGCTTTTGTGCTTTTCGGGACATATCGCACTAATGTCCACCTCGATCCCGGCGGGAGGGACCGACAGTGAAAACGGAACCCATCGCGATGACTGACCCCCCGGTCGCGGAGGCGACGGACATGCGCGACGGAGGGAAACTGTTTCGCAGCGAGGGCGGACCCACACCGGTCGTTCACCTGTTCACTTTCTCACCTGACAGTGGACGACCACCGCTCCATTTACCCGCCGCCCTCAAAGGCGAAAGCCGGCGGCGCCGGCGAAATCCCTCTGCCTCCGTGCCGCGATGGACTGTCGGCCCTCCCGTAGCAGCATATGCGACGCATTGCATCACCTTTACCCCCTCACCCGGACACCGGAGGTTTCGTGCGCCAGCTGCAGCCCGCAGTCCCATACTGCCATCGCCGGTCCTTGCGGAGGAACTCCAGCCACCGACGCTGGCCGGCGCCGGCGGTCCTGCGGCCAGAGCCGGGGCATATGCGGGCAGACAGAGGAGCACAGACACCTGGAAGATTGCGCCTCCCCCTCACACCCCCTACATGAGGCGCGGGGCGTAAACAGTCAGTTCACTCCGATTCCAGGCACCATCCCCTCGGGTGTCCGGGCCTGCCACCTCCCGACCGGGGCGGCAGCACCATGAATCTCCCCATCACGGCAGGTACCCGGGACGCACCCCAGAATTCAGAAAATGGTGGGGCGGCTTCAGATGATGAAGCAAGCAGGGGCAGCATTCAGAACAGGTAACCGCTGGCCCACCCCCCAAACCACTGGACGGGATGGATTTCTGCATGTGGGGTCACTTGGACCGCAGACACGCCGCAGGGGCACTGTCCGCACTGGTAGTCACGGGAGGGCTGTGGTTGACCGCCTCAACTGGATTGCCGGTCGAGGCCCGCCTGGCCCTGGTCGGCATCCTGTTGACTGTGCTCTGGTGGGCCATGGCTGTCATCCCGCCCGCCTATACTTCAATGCTCATGCTCTTTCTGTTTGCCGTCACCGGGATTGGGGCAGCGGAAGATCTCTTCGGCTTCTGGGCCGGCCCGATGGCCTGGTTGATGATCGGCGCATACCTCATCGCCCGGGCGGTAACACGGGTCGGGCTCGCCGAGCGCATAGCAGTGCTGCTGGTGAGCCGCTACGTTCATTCCTACCGACAGCTGGTAGTGATGATATACATCCTGAACATCATTTTAGCACCGCTCGTCCCTCTCCCTTTCCCGCGCGCCTTTCTCATAATGGCCCTCGTCAGAGAGATTATCCGCAGTTCCGATGTTGGCGCGCGGGGACGGGCAAACCTGGGCTTCTGCGTGTTCATGGGATCGGTGCCCGCATCCATGATGTTTCTGACCTCGGAGGCAATCCTGAACCCGGTCACTGCATCACTGGCCGGGGGGATCTCCTGGTTGGAATGGGCCGTACTCATGGCCGTACCGTCTCTGCTGGCCGCCGGGCTGATGTTGATCGCCCACCTGATAGTGTTCGATCCCGTCCCCCTGACCATTGATCCGCACCACTGGCGGGAAAAACACAGCGAACTCGGCGCAATTTCGCCCGGTGAGCTCCGGGTCCTGGCGTGGGTAGGAATGGCCCTGCTGCTATGGACCACCGATTTTCTGCACGGGATTCATCCCGGCTGGATCGCCCTGGGCACCGGCGCAGGCATGGCCCTGCCCGGTATCGGCGGGATTCTGCGAGATTCAGACGTCTCCGAAGGAATTGACTGGTCGGCCCTACTGTTTGCAACCGCGGCGCTGGCCATTGGGTCTGTAAGTGAGGCCACCGGACTGACCGACTGGATCCTGCATTTCATCGTCCCCGGGCGAGTATCTGAACATGCCCTCTTCATTTTGGGATATGTAGCCGCGGTCGGCTTCATTCTTCACCTGTTTATTGGCAGCGTTCTTGCCACCCTGTCCATGCTGGCTCCCCCTCTCGTTGCCATGGCCCTGCAGTTTCAGGTCCCGACATTCGCACCGGCGCTTCTCATCTACAGTACATCAGTTATGGGAATCGCACTCCCTTTTCACAATCTCATGGTTCTGGTGGGTGTGGGTGACACTGGAGCCTTCACCGAACGGGAGACTCTGCGCTTCTTCCCGGCTCAGGCACTCATCACTGTCATCACCGTCGCGGGGCAGATTGGCTGGTGGATACTTCTCGGGCGCCTGTGATATCCCGCAGAACGGCTTCAATCAGCGAAGCGAGCGAGGCCTGAAGCGCCGGGTGACCCGCCGCGCCCTCAGCCGCGCCGTCTCATGTGCCTGCCACTCCAGATCATCGTCCAGAGACGCAAGTGCCGGGCTTTCGCCCCGCCGCTCCAGCACCCGCGAAAGAAGGTGATCTGTGAAGTGGGGGTTTTTGGGGAGAAATGATCCATGCAGGTAGGTGCCGAAGGCATTACCGCACACACATCCCTCGCTGTCGTCGCGACCGTTGTTGCCCCGGCCCACCAGAACCGAGCCAAGGGGTCTCGATCCCTCTCCCAGGCGGGTTCGACCGGCATGGTTCTCGAAACCTACCAGGGTCCGGGGTTCCAACAGCAGGGACGACTCGATTACCGCATCTCCGATTATGCGGTTCTCGCCCGCCACCGTCTCCATGTCAAATATCCCCACCCCGGGGATCTGCTCACCTACACTGGTTTGATAGCTCCGGCCGAAGAGCTGGTAGCCCCCACAGACCGCAAGCATCACTACTCCATCCTCCGCCGCCTGCAGTAGTGCATCCTTTTTGTCCTGCAGATCGCGCCAGACCAGCTCCTGCTGGCGATCCTGTCCGCCCCCGATGAACAGTAAGTCCCAATCACCCGGTCCCAGCTGCCCGCCCACATCGATGGCCTCTACTTGTACCTCGATCCCCCGCCATTCGCATCGCCTGCGCAGGGCAATGATATTTCCCCGGTCACCGTACAGGTTCATGAGGTCCGGGTACAGGTGGGCGATTCTGATGCGCATCACCGTACCCCCTTCCACATATCCGGTACCGCTCCCCGGGAGCTCAACTCCGACCGGAGCGATAGCATCGCAGTATACGTACAGAGCACAAATACCTCCGCCGAACCTCCGGAAGAATCGAGGGCAGCCTCCACCGCGGCGGAAGGCTCCGGCACGACAGTGATGCGCTCCCGGGGGACCTGCGCATACTTCAGGCGTACGGCCATGTCGTGCGCGCGCAGACCGCTGCTGATGAAGGAAACCTCCGGTGAATCAGAAAACTGGGCGAACTGCACATCCCAGAGCCAGGAGATATCCCGGCCGTCGGCAGCGTGATCATTGACCGCAAGCACCAGCACCTTGTCTCCCGCGTCCTCCTGTACGGTTCGCAGGACCTCATTGAACCCGGCGGGATTCTTGACCAGGGCAAGAGAGAACTCACCTGAGCTGACCTGCACTCTCTCCATCCGCCCAAATGCCCCCGTAAAAGCCTCCAGTCCCGCCCGCACGTCCTCCGCAGCTACACCTGAGGCGACTGCGGCCGCCGCGGCCGCCAGCGCGTTGTATATGTTATAAATGCCGGGAACACGCAGGTTGATCTCCAGCTCGGTGACGCCGGCCTCCCGGGCCAGCTCTCCGGAGAGCCGCAGCTGTACGCGCCCCCCGACCGCCTCCTCCCCACCGGTTATCAGGCCCATTACATGAAGGGACGGCCGTGCGGACGAGCACTGCGGGCAGGTATAGTGACCGAGATGACCGTAGGTGGTGAAATCGTAGAAAAAGCGCGCACCGCACTCAAAGCAGTACTGCACGTCAACTCCAACCCCGTGCTCGGGGACGGGCCTCTGCTGCGGCGCAGACAGCTCAACCCCGTACATAACCGGACGACAGCCATCGGGCAGGCTCCTCTGGAAGCCGGCGACCTGGGGGTCATCAGCATTGAGGCAGGCTACTTCCCTCGCACTGGCCAGCGATCTGCGGACGAAGGTGGCAGTGCGGTCAAGCTCCCCAAATCTGTCCAGCTGGTCGCGAAAAAGATTGGTAACCACTGCAAGCCTGGGACGGACCTGCGGCGCCAGCGAGGGTATCGCCGCTTCATCCAGTTCCAGTATCAGTATGTCGGCAAGAAGGTGCCCTGCGAGAGTAGCGTGTTCAATGAGGCTGGAGGCCACCCCCGAGGCCAGGTTGGCGCCGCTGACATTGCGTACGACCTTTTGTCCGGCGCTGCGGAACACAGCATCCAGCATAGCCGAAGTGGTGGTCTTCCCGTTGGTGCCGGTCACGACTATCCGGTTATCCACCGCCCGGCAGATCTCGGAGATCAGATCAGGGGCCAGCGCCAGGGCGACCCGCCCGGGCAGGGTGGTCCCCGCCCGGCCCACAACTCGCAGCGCCATTATCAGCAGTTTTCCGACCGCAACTGCGGCCGTCAGCCGCAGGTTCAATCGCCGCCCCCCCATTCTCAGGTCATAAGAATCTGGCTGAGGCCGAACGCAAACCAAAACAGGGATATCCAGTTCCAGTCTCTAAGGTTCTTCTTTATGCGATCCTCGGCATCCTCATGATCCTTATGTTTCTCCTCCAGCCGCCACCTGAACCACCTGGATCGGGATATGCCCAGGCAGGCCGCACCGGTGAGGACACTGAGTACTCCTATGATGCTGCCGGACATGAGACTGCTCCTTTCGCAAGACTCCCCCGACCCGTCCGGACCTGCGCAGAAAAATGTCGGGATGGCGAGATTTGAACTCGCGACCTCCGCGTCCCGAACGCGGCGCCCTAGCCAAACTGGGCCACATCCCGACTACACTTGAACAAACCTCTGCTGTTTCTGACCGATATTTTAACTCTTATTCGCCGCTCCGTCAATATCCAGCGCGGCAGGGCGGTTCCCCTCCTGCCTGCACGAGAGCCAGCCGATAGATCTCCTCATTGTTTCCGTAATCACAGTAACACAGTAACTGTTGCGCGCTCACCCACTTTGCGCCATCCACTTCCCCGACATTGGGCCGGAGTTCCGAATCATCCGTCTCAGCCAGGTAGTAGATAACATTCTTGCGCCGGAGACGGCCCCGGCTCCAGAAGCTGAAGGTGATCTCGCCCAGCCTCTCTTTGATCTGCGCGGAGATCCCGGTCTCTTCCTCGATCTCGCGCACCGCAGTCTCCCGTGGGGTCTCTCCGGGATCAATCTTTCCCTTGGGAAGAGTCCACTGTCCCCAGCGATCTCTGATCACCAGCCAGCCCGCGGGGCCCCGAACCGCGGCCCCTGCCGACCACTGCCGCCGACGATCACTCAACGCCGCACCTCCTGGTACGCACAGCGAACACGCGGTGCGGAGCTATTCCCATTCCTGCGAGACGTGCAGTACGCGGTATCCCGCGTCGCGCAGCGATTGTACCACTTCCCTGGGGCTATGAGTCTTCAAACGCAGAACAACATTGCCGAAACTGGCACGCTCGGGAGTGTATGTGGCCACGCTGGATATGCTCTCCCCGCAGGACCTGACAATATTCGCGATGTCGGCAATCTTGCCCGGCCGATCCGGGACCAATAGTGATATGCGCGTGCCGGGCTCGGTAAAACCCGTCATCTTGATTATCATTCTGCCCAGATCTGCCAGGGTAACTATTCCCACAAGTTTACCGCGGTCACCGGTGACCGGCAGGGCGGTAAAATCTTTCTCATACATGATCCGCGCCGCCTCCTCCAGTATCTCATCCTCCGCGATGGTCTGGATATCTCCAGTCATAACCTCGGAGATCTGGCGATCCACACCGAGGCCGGCCTCCAGATCCGTCAGGACCTGGTTCACTAGATCCACCGCGGTTACGATGCCCACCAGCTCTCCGGTCTGCGTGTCCCGGACGGGAAGAGCCTCATAACCGCTGTCCTGCATCTTCTCCCAGCAGGGCTTCAGATGCGCACCGGGCGCCACGGTCTCTACCTGCCGCGTCATGGCATTCTTGACGAACATGTACGGCATCCACCTCTTCCGTGAAAGAATCAGCTGCTGTTATCGTAATTCGTCACACACTGCCTTCACCCCTGCACTTCGCCGGATCCGGACGTATCTATACCCGATCGGGACAGCATGTCGCGGATCCCGCTGAGGCGCAGCAAACTGTACTTGCGTGAAACGTGCTCACCCCACCCATAATCGTCATCGGCGGGCAATTCGTCTTTCCCTTCCTCATCCAGGGGTATCTTGGCATTGAGGCGGCGGTAGTATCCCTCCCGAATCAAACCGGCGTCCATGACATCGAGGGCACGCTCTACTCCCTCGTCAGTGAGGTCTTGATAGGTATCCCAGTGCAGGACACACTCCAGGGGGATTCTCGGTCTGGGCCCCGGCCTTTCCGCCGGGTAACCCAGAACCAGACCGACCAGAGGATAGACGCGCGAGGGCATAAAGAACATCTCGCGCAGCTGGTCCGCTGCAAAGGGGGCTGCACCCAGAAAACAGCTGCCCAACCCCAGCGCCTCTGCCGCGAGTACCATATTCTGCCCCATGTAAGCTGCATCCTGTATCCCGAGAAACAGCATACTCAGGTCATCAGTCCGGTTGGTTCGTCCCCGTGCGGCGATGAACTTCTCCAGCCGGCGGAAATCCACGCACACCAGAGCAAAGACCGGCGCGCCGGTGACCAGAGGACCGAATATCCCGGCCAGCTCCTCCCGCCTGGCCCGTTCAGTGGTGACAATGACCGAGTACATCTGTCCGGTGAAAGGGGCCTGCTGCCCGGCACGGACAAAGGCCTCTATCTTCTCAGTCTCCACGGGTCGCTCCTCGAATCTGCGGATGCTCGCCCGCTGCATGAGATTATCCGCGACCTCCGGCGCATCAACCATCGCGCGAATATCTTCCGGCTGCATCACCATCACTCCCCCTCCGGCGTCACGTTAATCTCGTCCTCTTTATCCAGCACCGGCAGGTCAGCTTCCAGCAAATCGGCATATTTCAAGCCTGAGCCGGTGTTGATCACCATCACCTCATCATCCCGGGTCAGATCCCCCTCCTCCCGCATCCGTTTCACACCTGCAACCGCCGCAGCGGCCTCCGGGCATATGAAGCTGCCATCCGTGCGAGCTAATGTCAGGAGAACATCCATGATCTCGTCATCGGAGACTTCAACGGCGCGCCCCCCGGAATCGTACAGGGCCCCAAGGACCAGGAAGTCCCCGAGAGCTTTCGGTACACGAATCCCGCCGGCGATGGTCTCAGCTCCTTCCCAGAAGTCGGAGTCAGTTCTTCCGTCCTCAAAGGCGCGCACAAGCGGAGCGCATCCTTCCGACTGCACCGCAATCATCCGCGGCCGCTCCGGGCCGATCCATCCGGCGAGCTCGAGTTCCTCCAGGGCCTTCCAGATACCTATCAGCCCCACGCCGCCTCCCGCCGGGTATACGACAGCATCAGGTACATCCCAATCCAGCTGCATGGCCAGCTCCAGCCCCATGGTCTTCTTCCCCTCGATCCGGTACGGTTCCTTGAGGGTTGATACGTCAAACCAGCCGTACCGCTCGCAGGCAGTGCCGATTATCCGCCCGGCATCAGAAATGAGACCGCGCACCAGGTAAGTCTCTGCCCCGTACAGGGCGCACTCCTTCATGGTGATCTCCGGGGCGTCCTCCGGCATGGCTATCACGCAGTCCAGCCCGGCACGCGCCGCGTAAGCACTCCAGGCTCCCCCAGCGTTGCCCGCCGTGGGCATCGCCACGGTCTCGGCTCCGAGATGAGCCGCCATGGAAATGCCGCACGACGCCCCACGAGACTTGAAGGTTCCCGTCGGGTTATACCCCTCGTCTTTGATCGTTATGCAGTCCATACCTATCTCGCCGGCAAATCCATCCAGAGAGTAAAGCGGGGTCATTCCCTCGCCCAGGCTCACAATCTTGTCTTCGGGGACCGGCAGAAACGATGAAAAGCGCCACATGTCGTCACGTCCGCGCAGCACATCGTCCCGGTCAATATCCCGGGCGAGGGCGCCGATATCGTATCGCACCAGAAGCGGTGACCCACAGTGACATAGATTCTGCAGCCGGTCCGCAGCATGCTTCTCTTTACACCGAGGACACTCGAGTCCTGTCAAATACACTCGCACCAGTCCTTTCCCGAGTCAGGCCTATCCGTCAGCACCGGGAAATGTCACGACTCCCCGGTCGGCCAGGGCCGTGATCTGCTCGCCGGTATATCCCATCTCGTCCAGCACCTCTGCAGTGTGCTCGCCCAGAAGCGGTGGGGCTTCCCTGATTCCACCTGGCGTCCGGGAGAACTGCACCGGAACCCCGAGCACATCGATATCGCCCTCAACTGAGTGGTTGACCTGCTGTACCATCTCACGGTGGTGGACCTGTTCATCCCGGAAGATGTCCGCCAGGTCATATATTGGACCGCACGGTATGCCGTGCTCGCGCAGGATCTTTGTCCATTCATCCCGCGTGCGCTTTTGCATGACCCCGGAAATCCGTTTTACCAATTCCTCACGGTTCTCTATCCGGTCGGAATTGGTGCGGTAACGGGCATCCTCGGGATCGATCCCCACCAGTGGTGCGAAACGCCCCCACAGTGCGTCGTTTCCGACGGTCACATTCAGCCACCCATCAGCTACGGGAAACGCCTGGTACGGAACTATGCTGGGATGAGCCGATGCGGTACGCGGTGGAAGCTTTCCGCTGGCGAAGTAGTAATGGGCCATATAGGTCATCCACGACACCTGAACATCCATCATGCTGACATCTATGTACTGCCCGCGATCGGATCGCTGCCTTTCAAACAGCGCGGCCGTGATAGAAAAAGCAGCCTGCATGCCGGCGCCAATATCCGCAACCGCAACACCCACCCTGATCGGCTCGGAACCTTCCGGCCCGGTGATGCCCATCAAACCGCCCATACCCTGTAAGATTGCGTCATAGGCGGGCCTATCGCGATAAGGGCCGTCCTGCCCGAATCCGGATATCGAACAGTAGACCAGGCCGGGATTTCTCTCCTTGAGCTCCTCGTAGCTCATGCCCAGGCGTTCGACGGTGCCGGGGCGGAAGTTCTCCAGCACCACATCACTCTGCTTCGCAAGATCCTGCGCAACCCGCCTCCCCGACTCATCCTTGAGATTCAGGGCCACACTCTTCTTATTTCTGTTTATGCTGAGGAAGTAATGCGCCTGGCCGCCCACCCATGGCGGCCCCCAGCCGCGCGTGTCATCTCCGCCGTCCGGTCGTTCCACCTTTATGACTTCGGCTCCCAGATCAGCAAGCATCATACTGCAGTAGGGGCCGGCCAGTACCCTGGATAGATCGAGTACGCGCACTCCCGTCAAAGGTCCCTGCAAGTCTTCATCACCTTCCCTCGGTTGACTCCATTTTCCCGACAACCTGCCCAGTCGCACTGCGGGCCCGGGGCGCGACCCCGGGCCCGTTCCATCTCATCACATCAGTACTGCATCACAGGTGTTCGCCCACCAGGACGGGCACTTCCCAGGGAAGGGCCGCAACTGCAGCGCCTCCCTCCTCCAGTGCCTCCTTCTTGCTGGCATAGTTTCCGCGACCGCGTTCCACAATGGCTCCGGCATGCCCCATACGTTTGCCCACAGGTGCGCTCTTGCCGGCCAGATAGGCGACGACAGGGGTGTCCATTGTCTTGATAAACTCGGCAGCCTCCTCCTCAGCTGTACCACCGATCTCACCGACCAGGGCGACCGCCTCAGTTTCATCGTCATGTTCAAATTCCTTCAGGATGTCCACAAAGTTCATACCCACAACGCGATCGCCGCCAATTCCGACGGAAGTGGTAATCCCGTGACCCTCTTGACACAAATTGTGGGCTATCTCGTAACTCAGCGTACCACTACGAGATACCAAGCCTACGGGACCGGGCTCAAAGATCTGTCCGGGCATGAAACCAACTTTGCATTTGCCCGGTGTGATGATTCCGAAGGTGTTGGGACCGACGACTCTCACGTCCTTTTCCTCCGCGTAAGCCATTATCTCCATCGCATCGTGCAGGGGGACGTGTTCGGTGATGATGACCAGAAGTTTGAGACCGGCGGAAATAGCCTCGAACGCCGCATCTTTCACAAAAGGAGCCGGGATGAACAGGATTGCAGCATTCGGTCCGTGACACTGCGTCGCTTCCTCGACGGTATTGTATATGGGAACGCCGTTGACTTCTTCTCCCTTCCTGCCGGGGGTCACTCCGGCGGCTATCCTGGTCCCATAATCACTCATCAACCTGGTATGAAATGAACCCTGGTGCCCTGTGGCTCCCTGCACCAGCAGTTTTGTCTTGTCATCAATCAGAATTGCCATATTTCAATCCTCCTCCGCGCCGCCGGATGCCGGCGTCCCGGCCGCCACCCGCGCTGCATCCTCAAGATTGCGGAAGGCCGTGATGCCCTCTTCCTCCAGAAGATCGATTCCCTGCTCCTCATTAGTACCGATGAGGCGGACCACCAGCGGGTCGCGAAGCACGCCCTCGCGCTGGACCCGCAGGATTGCCTCTGCGACGTCGTCACAGCGGGTGATACCGCCGAAGATGTTGACCAGAAGGACACGCGGACCGGTGTCAGCAAGAATCCTCAGGGCCTCGGTCATCGACTCGACACCGGCACCCCCGCCCACATCCAGGAAGTTCATGGCAGCACTGTCGTACTGCTGCAGGATATCCATGGTGGCCATAGTGGCGCCGGCACCGTTGGCCAGCACCGCCACATCGCCCTCCAGCTGTACGTAGGACAGCCCTATCTCAGCCACACGTTCCTCAATCTCGGAAAGTTTCTCCGTATCCGGCAAATCGTGCCTGAACAGACTGTCATCATCCACGTTAAGGCGGGCGTCGGCGGCCAACACTTGATCGCCTGACACAACCAGGGGGTTGATCTCTGTCAGTTCTGCATCCTTTTCCCTGAAGAGACGGTACAGGGCTATGGCTATGTTTCCGAAGTCGCGCCCCAGCCCACCATCCAGACCCATCCGTTCTGCAATGGCCCTCACCTGATAGGGATAGAGCCCCCACTGCATGGGAATCCGCTCCCGTACGATGTGTTTGTCAGGTACTTCCTCAATGCTCACCCCGCCGTGTGACGAGGCAATTAATATGGGACAGCGGTCCCCAGGATCGATGGTAATCCCCAGGTAAATCTCCTGATCGATATCCACCTTCTCCTCGACCAGTACCCTCCGCACTCGATAACCGTGAATCTCCATTTTCAGCAGCTCATCAGCCACATGTTTCGCCTCTCGGGGGTTGTCGGCAAATTTGACTCCTCCCGCTTTCCCTCTTCCCCCCGCGAGGACCTGGACCTTCACCACAACGGGGACGCCAAGCTCACGCGCAATTTCCTCCGCCTCGTGCGGCTCGGCTGCAACCCGGCCGCGCGGAACCGGTATCCGGTACTGCTGAAACACTTCCTTTGCCATATACTCATAGAGCTTCATATCTTGGGAGACCCGGAGTTTCCCCGGGTCTTACCCCCTCACCTCCCCAAAAACGAGCAGTTGACCTCATGCATGTATTCAGCTCCAGAATCAAGCATGCATCCCATGCCGAGCACAGGGCGCCTCATGCGGAGGCACATCCACGTCAACAGCATATCACTGATGAGTCAGTTCGAAAACGCTCGGCGAAAAAAAATGAGTACTCGTCAGCACGATGGTGAGGCCATGCGACCAGTCGTTGTGGAGGTGGCGCTTGGCGCGCCACCTCCTGCCGGCAGCCCCTGCCGGGTACATCCCGCATCAGTCAACTCAACGCTGCTCCGGAAGCGGGCCCCGCTTCGCTTCTTGCAGGGCCTCACCTGATAATTCACCGTCGGGATCCTGCACTCCTTCTCCCCCGGGAAAATCGTGCGGCGCTGGCCCACTTCCCTGCTCAGTGATCCCTCTGGTAGACCATTTCCCCATCAACCATAGTCATGTCCACGACCAGATCGCGCAGCTGTTCATCGGGAATCTCCCCGAAATCCCGGTCAAGGACTGCTATATCCGCCGCCTTGCCGGGCTCCAGCGACCCGGTTACATCCTCCCAGAACATCAGGTATGCGCCGTTTCTCGTCATCATCCTCAACGCCGTGAAGCGGTCCACTTTCTCCTCGTCACCAAGAACTTCTCCACGCGAGGTCCGCCGGGTCACCGCACTGTGCAGTCCCCAGAAGGGATTGTAGTGCGCGGACGTCATGTCTGAGTTGCAGGCAACCACGATACCCTCCTCATCGTAGGTTTTCAGTGGGGTAAACCCGGTCAGCTTCTCTGCAGTTACAGCCTCGAAGTACAGGTCCCCCTCCACCCATATGAACCCGGGCTGCGCGGAGACTGCCAGGTCATGGCGCCTCATCAGCTCGAGAGAGTGCTCAGTAGGAAAGTAGCCATGTATTATATTGTGCCGCACGTCATCTCGCGGCATCTCCTTCAGCACCGAATCGAACGCTTCGCAGGCCATATCCTGGGCCCGGTCCCCACAGCAGTGTATACCGATGGACCAGCCAATGGAGTGACCTTCCGTGAACCAGTTCCGCAGCATCTCGGCATCGAGGCGGAGCGGGATCTCACTCCAGCTCCCGTCACGGAAGGGGTCATTCATCAAGGCCGTCTTGCTGCCCAGACCGCCGTCTATGGCCATCTTCAGGGCACCTATTCGCAGCCGGTCATCACCGAAATTGGTCCGGATACCCAGATGATCCAGCCTGCCCGGTAGATTCTTATCCTCACTGGGGCGCAGGCCGTACCACACCGGCATCATGTTCACCCTCAGCGGTAGATCTCCCCGCTCACATACGTTCTGGTATGCACGCATTACCATCGGAGGCACCCCGGGGTCCAGCACGCTGGTAATACCATACCGCACATACTCCGCTGCGGCCGCAGCTATGTACCTCTCGTACTGGCGGACCCGCTCGCCTGCACCTGGGTCGGGCATGGCCGACCGCACTGCCTCTTCCGCCCCCGCACGCAGAATACCGGTCGGACGTCCGGACTCATCCCGGTCAACAATGCCACGCTCGGGGTCGCCCCCGTCTTCGGTGATGCCCGCCAGTTCCAGGGCCCGGGAATTGACCACGCACATGCCGAAGAGGCGATTGAGAATCACTGGATTATCCGGGGCGACCTCATCGAGATCCCACCGTGTAGGCATTCGCCATTCCGCAAACTGAT
The DNA here is from genome assembly GCA_003554565.1 of Clostridia bacterium. GTDB lineage: Bacteria > Bacillota > Sulfobacillia > SLMV01 > SLMV01 > PWGR01. Next base: position 3,823 of record PWGR01000129.1, on the reverse strand, counting down.
TCTCTATCCACCCCGCACCGAGAATCCACTCCCCTGGCTCTGCACCTCGCACCCTGGCAAGCACAATCTCCTGCAGATCAGATATGCTCTCGGCGTCAAAAAGAAGCACACCATCGCTCATCATCGCACCGGCGGTGGGCAGATGATTGTGAGAATCCACAATCCCGGGAATGGCCGACCGCTCCTTGAGGTCAATTACTCGGGTCCTGTCCCCGGCAAGAGCTTGAATCTCATCTGTGCACCCCAGCGCCGCGATCACACCGTCCCGTATCGCCATGGCAGAAGCTGCGGCGTCGTCCCCTGCTGCAGAGTATATGGGACCATTTATGAGTACTGTATCGGGATAGCCATCACCCAAACCGTGCATTCAGCATCCCCTCCTAACGAAAAGATGGCAAGTAACTGTGGACACACATCGTTATTTATGTTTTCCTTGCATTGAGGAATAAGTCCTCCTCATTTCGGAAAAGAAAGGTACCTGGATCTTTCGACAAAAAACACCCTTAGGGGCTTGGCGGAGGCCGGGTGATTCATTAGTATAAGGGTTGGAATGAAGGAGGGCATTATACCATCTTATTGAGCCCATCGAAGGGGGTGGGATTGTCCCAGGACAGAACACCATGGCAAATCTTTTGGCAGCTGCAACAGACGAACTACTCACCACAGTCACCGGCCTGACGGTGGTCTTCACCGTCCTGATACTGCTGTGGGTGATACTGGAGATCATGAACTACTTCTTTCGGGAGCCGGACACCGGCACACCCCGGCACGGAGCACCCTCCCGAACGGAAGTAAAGGAGAAAGAACGCATCAAACCATCGCCTGCAACCCCAGAGCCGCAGCGAGATCCGGTTCCGGCTCAACAGAGGGTGGTTGAGCACGAACCCGCCCCGGATCCACCCTTTGAGATCCCGTCGGACGTGAGTCCTCGCACCACTGCGGCTATTGCCGCCGCCGTGGTAAATACCGTCGGCTACATACCCGAACACATGTCCATCCGGACGGCCGAGACACATGCCCCGCAGAAGGTCGCCGCAGTGGTGGCAGCAGTGGTTGAATCCGTCGGGGGCATGCCGCAGAGCCTCTCCATACGCACAGCGCGGGACGACCGCAAGAAGGTTGCGGCTATAACCGCTGCCGCTGCGGCGTACTTTGACGACGAAAGCACCTCGCGAGCAATCAGGATTGATAAAGTTGAGAGGAGATAGGCACAACATGCAAAAGCGTCTCAGAGTGACCGTCAACGGCGAGGAATTCGAAGTCACTATAGAGGAGATGGACGAGCAGGAATCTGTCTCCGCCAGCCGACCCACAACTCCCCGTCCCCAGCCTCGTCCGGTTAAGCCCCCAGAGCCGGAGGCAGCCAGCAAACCGGAGGAGACGAAGAAGGAGGAACCTGTCGTCGAACAAGCCCCCGCTGCAAAAGAAGAACCCCCAGCCAGGGAGGAGCCCGCGGCCGACCGCGGCGACGTGGAAGTCACAGCCCCCCTGGCCGGATCCATCAAGTCTGTAAACGTCAGCGTCGGTGACAAAGTGAGCACGGGCGAGACGGTTCTGACCCTCGAAGCACTGAAGCTGGAGAATGAAATAGTTTCTCCTGCCGATGGTACCGTCGCCACCGTGGAGATATCCTCAGGCGACAACGTGGACAGCGACGCAGTACTCATGACCATAGATTCGGCTTGACCTAGCCTGCGGATTGGAGGATGAAATGAGCGACACTCGCAAGATCAAGATCACCGACACCACATACCGCGATGGGCACCAGTCCCGTATGGCAACACGCATGAGCACCGATGATATGCTCCCGGTGGCTGAGTTGATGAATGAGACAGGTTTCTGGGCTTTGGAGATGTGGGGCGGCGCTACCTTTGACAGCGCCCTGCGGTTCCTGAAGGAGTGCCCGTGGACGCGGGTTCGCAAGCTGCGGGAGAGGATCCCGGATCCCGGGTTCATGATGCTTCTCCGGGGACAGAACATCCTGGGATACCAGCACTACCCGGATGATGTCCTCGAAGCATTTGTCCATGCGACTGTGGAAAATGGAGTCAACATACTGCGAATCTTCGATGCCCTGAACGACCCGCGCAACATGGAGCCGGCAATCCGCGCAACGAAGGATGCTGGGGGCCACGCGCAGGCAACCGTCGTCTACACCATAAGCCCCGTCCACGATGTGAAGCACTACGTAGAGACGGCAAAGAAGCTCGAAAAGATGGGTGCAGACACCATGTGCATCAAGGACATGGCCGGGATCATGACTCCGTACGTGGGCTACAATCTGGTCAAAGAAATGAAAAAGGCCATCGACATTCCCATCCACATCCACAGCCACATGACCACGGGAATGGCCCTGACCACGTACATCAAGTGCATCGAGGCAGGGGCGGACATCATCGACACCTGCATCAGTTCTTTTTCCGGCGGTACTGCGCAGCCAGCGACGGAAACCGCCGTGGCCATACTCGAGGACGGCGATTACGAGACGGGCGTCAACCTTGAAAACCTCACCGAAATCAACCGGCACTTCGTGCAGGTCAGCGAGCAGTACGGCGAATACTTCACTCCGGCGAACATCGACGTGCGTGGACTGATCTACCAGGTCCCCGGCGGGATGCTCTCCAACCTGCGATCACAGCTGCGCGAACAGGGTATGGGCAATAAGTGGGAAGAGGTCATGAACGAGGTTCCCAGAGTACGAGAGGATCTCGGCTATCCTCCCCTGGTTACGCCCATGAGCCAGATTGTCGGCACCCAAGCGGTACTGAATGTGGCCACCGGCAAGCGCTACGCCGTGAAGTCCAAGGAGGTTCGCGACTACGTGCGCGGCCTGTATGGACGCCCCCCGGTAGAGATTTCCGACGATGTGCGTAAACAGATCATCGGCGACGAGGAAGTGCTGACCGAACGCCCGGCCGAGCGCCTGGAACCCGGCTTGGAAAAAGCCCGCGAGGCCATCAAGGACTACATCCGCAAACCCGAAGATGCTCTGTCCTACGCCCTGTTCCCGGAACAGGCAATTCAGTACTTCGAACACCGCAAGGTGCACGGAGAGTAAGAGCGGCACAACACTCCTGCATTCTCACCGGCGGAGGGATCTGACACACCCCTCCGCCGGTTAAGGCTCGACCATTCACCCCCCACGTTTCCCCGTAACTTCGAAATCATGCGGCTGTAAGCGGCATTTGTGACCTGCGCCGTGGATGCCCTTTGAGATACAGTTGGTTCCAAGCCGCGCTGACTGTCCCGGCACCGACCCACTGCCTCACCTATGCAGACCCGTGGCCAGAACCTCTACTGGATGGCTTTCTGTATATATTACCGAAAAGTAGCGCGAAGAACCGTCGGCAAACCTCCAGCTGTAACGGAGGTTTGCAGCCGCCTTGACCTCAAAAGTTCCGGGCCGCTCCCAGGTCACGCGAAATTCCTGTCCCGGGTACACCACCACTTCCATGTTCTCAATCTCGTCAGGCAGTTCTTCCAGCTGCACGTCCACAGAGTATTCCGCGTAACGCCCCACAACCCACTTGCGTGGTCCATTCAGGGATATGGACGGAATTATCTCCGCGGCCGTGTCGTAGGCAAACTCCGCACGGTGTCCGGCCTCCGGCACCGTCACGTCCCACTGCATCTCGCGCAGCTCAGTGCCGTCAGGTGATGCAGAATGGGCAGTTACACGGTGCTGCCCGGGGGCCTCAAAGGTGTGCTCCATGGTGCCCCTGAGATTGTCAGGATCTTCGATCATGGTAGATCCCCCATCGCCGAAATCCCACACCCAGGTGCGGTGCGGCAGGCGCCGTTCACGCTTCAACGTAGTGTTCTT